>DATHQQ010000330.1:0-9013 GCA_035482595.1 Verrucomicrobiia bacterium | reverse complement strand
CCGACAAGTCGAAAACCATGGTGGCGCTGGACAAGGCGCTGGGCCGGGCCGAGCGCCTCGCCACCCGGTTCCATCGCCCCGAAAAGCGCAGCGCGGCATCTTGATATGTGTTAATTTTCAGTTGCCTACAGCTGGCTATGTTGCGGTGCAACAAATCCCTTGACGCAACTGCGAAGGCCCTCTATATACCTGCTCAGATTGTGCAGCGCAGCATGGGTTGCGTACCGCCAACAACCGGAGCGAGGGTTACCATGGTGAAGAACACCACGAATTTCTTTGATCCCGAGTTCATGAAGGCGCCGGATTTCTCCCAGTGGCAGTCCGAGTTCACCAAGCTGTTCGGTGATTTCGGCAAGCTGTGGAGCAACGGCAAGACTCCCAGTTTCGACGTCAATTGGCTGCTCGCCTATCAGCGCAAGAACATCGAGGCGTTCACTGCCGCTCATCAGCGCGCCATCGAGGGTGCCCAGGCTGTCGCCAAGCGGCAGGTTGAGCTCGCCCGCACGAGCGCCGAGGACCTGTCCAAGGCGACCAAGGAGCTGGTCGCTGCCGGCAGCGTCGAGGACAAGATGACGAAGCAGGCCGAGACGGCGAAGGACGCCTTCGAGGCGGCCGTCGCCAGCGTCAACGAGCTGGCCGAGCTGATCCAGAAGTCCCAGGCCGAGGCTTTCGAAGTGATCCGCAAGCGCGTCGTCGACAATTTCGACGAGGTGAAGGCGGCGTTCGAGCCGGCCAAGGTTGTGCCGACCAAGAAGGCGGCCTAATAGCCGCCTGACGGGCGGAAGTTCTTCCGCCCCAGAGACCTAGAGACAGGCGGCTTCGTTCCCTCCCTGTCGGAGTCGCCTTAACGAGACCGCCGCGTTCCCCCCGACGCGGCGGTCTTTCTTTGTCTGGCTTTTCTGTCTGGCTTTTCTCTCGCGGTGTGGCTCTTCTCTCGCGGTCTGGCTTTTCTTTCGCAATCGTCCCGGCTAGCGTCATGGCGATGAGCGAGGATTCGACAGCACCGGCACCCCCGATCACCTATGAGGATTTCCGCCGGGTCGACATCCGCGTCGGCACCATCCTCGCCGCCGAGCCCTTTCCCGAGGCGCGCCGCCCGACGGTCAAGCTCACCATCGATTTCGGCGCGGCGATCGGGCTGAAGAAGAGCTCGGCCCAGATCGTGACCCACTACCGCCTCGAGGATCTGGTGGGCCGCCAGGTCGCCGCCGTCGTCAATTTCCCGCGCAAGCAGATCGGCAAGTTCATGTCCGAGGTGCTGGTGCTGGGCTTTCCCGACGGCGCGGGCGAAGTCGTGATGATCGCCCCGGACAAGGCGGTGCCGAACGGCGGGCGGCTGTACTAGGACAGGCCTCCCGGGCGGCGGCTTGGCTCGGCGTCGTCGTCCGTGGTTGAGCGGCGAAGGGGCGGCCGGTTCGACGGCGATCTTGACGGCCCACCGGCGGCGGTCGAAGCTTTCTCGATGCTCCCCGACAGCCCTCCGAGCGCTGGGTCCGATTCGGATGCCTCAGCCGCTCGCGCTCCGAAGCCGCATGTGATGGTCGTCGGCCATTCCGTGACCGACAACCTGTTCGGTGCGGAGCGCAGTCTCCTGGACGTGCTGGCGGCCGTCGATCGACGTAGCTTTGATCTGTCCTGCGTGTTGCCGGGCGGCAATGCTGAGTATTTGCGCAGCGTGGCCGAATGCACGAAGAACATCACCGTCCTCCCATACCGGTGGTGGAGCCGGGAACGGCCGTTCGACGAGGCTACTGTTTCGCGCTTCGAATCCTTCTTCCGGAGCGAGCGGGTCGATCTTGTCCATGTGAACACGATGACGCTCATGGATCCGCTGCTCGCCGCAAGACGCCTCGAGCTGCCGGGAATCCTGCATGCGCGGGAGCTCCTCGATCAGGATCGCGAATTGGCCGCGCACTTTGGCGACGACACGGCCGCCATCCTGGAAAGGATCGTCACAGCGTCGGACTTCATCATCGCCAACTCCGATAGCACTTATCGGCTCTACCACAAGGAGGGCAGGAGCTTTCGGCTCTACAACTGTGTCGATGTCGATCGTTTCGATCTGCCCAATCCTCTCGAGCCTGGGAAGCTGAAGGTCGGCATCATCAGCAGCAATCTGCCGAAGAAGGGGATCGAGAGCTTCGTCGATCTGGCAGTAATGGCGGGCCGCCGTCGACCCGAGCTCGAGTTCTACGCCATAGGTCCGCGCACCGAGCACATTGTCCGGTTGGAGCAGCGACTGCGCGCCGAGGCGGGGCCCGTGAACCTCCAATTTTCCGGCTATGTCGCCAACTCAGTCGACGCCGTACGACAGGTCAATGTCGTCGTATCCCTGTCGCTCGTCGCCGAGTCATTCGGGCGAACGATAGCCGAGGCAATGGCCGCGAGGCGTCCCGTCGTCGCCTACGACTCGGGCGCGGTGCCGGAGCTTGTCCGCCATGGAAGGGACGGGTTCCTGGTCCGGCAGCCGGACTTGCCGAAAGCGCTGGAGCATCTGGAAACGCTGGCGGACCATGCCGATCTTGTTGCGGAAATGGGCCGCAACGGCTGGGAGCGGGCCCGGCAGCTGTTTTCCCCGGATGTCTTCGCCACGCAGCTCAACGGGATCTATAGGCGCGTCATGGATGCCTGGACAGTGCAAGCGCAGAGCAGGCAGTCGTCTGCCTGAGTGGCCACTGCCGCAAGCCCTCGATCCGCAAGAGTCGGAGTGCCGTCGCCGGCCTGCTCGCCTAGATAGGGCTCAAGGCTTGGAACAACATCGGAGGTACGGGACATGACTCGGATCGATCACGAGATCGCGGTCGCGGAGAAGACGCTGCGGGTGGCGGTCGGCGACAGCTCGCTCGGGCCCATTCTGGTGGCGAGCAGCGAGAAGGGCGTCTCGGCGATCCTCTTCGGCAGCGACAGAGATGCGCTCTTCGCGGAACTGCGGGCGGAGTTTCCCCATGCGGGCTTCGTCGAGGTCGAGGTGGGTCAAAGCGAGATCTTCGCTAAAGTGGTGCGTCTCGTGGAGCAGCCCGCCCGCGGGCTCGATCTGCCGCTCGATATCGCGGGCAGCGAGTTCCAGCGGCGCGTCTGGCGGGCGATCGAGACGATCCCCGTGGGCGAGACGGCAAGCTATGCCGAGGTCGCCCGCAGGATCGGCTCGCCCGATGCCGTCCGCGCCGTGGCGCAGGCTTGCGGCGCCAACAGACTGGCGGTGGCGATCCCTTGCCACAGGATCGGCAGGGCGGACGGTTCGCCCTCGGGCTATCGCTGGGGTATGGAGCTGAAGCAAGCCTTGCTCGCGCGCGAGGCGAGGGGGTAAGCCTGTACCGGAAGACGAAGATGATGCAGGACCTGTTCGGCGAGATCGAGACAGACCGGCCCCTTCAGGAAAAACTGGGCCCCGGCGCCTTGCTGCTGCGCGGGCGCGCCTTGCCGATGGAGAGGCCGATTCTGGCCGCCCTCGACGAGATCCTGGCCGAGGCGCCCTTTCGCCGGATGATCACGCCGGGCGGATTCGAGATGTCGGTGGCCATGACGAATTGCGGCGCGGCGGGCTGGGTCACCGACCGGCGGGGCTATCGCTATGATCCGCTGGATCCGGAGAGCGGCCGGCCATGGCCATCTTTGCCGGAGGTGTTCCGGCGGCTGGCGGGGGAGGTGGCGGCGGAAGCCGGCTTCGAGGGCTTCCTCCCCGACGCCTGCCTGATCAATCGCTACGAGCCCGGGGCGCGACTCTCCCTGCATCAGGACAAGGATGAGAAGAATCACGGCCATCCCGTCGTCTCCGTCTCCCTGGGCCTGCCGGCGGTCTTCCAGTTCGGCGGGGCGGGCCGGGGCGACAAGACGCTGCGGGTGCCGCTCTTTCACGGCGATATCGCAGTCTGGGGCGGGCCGTCGCGGCTCTTCTATCATGGGGTGGCGCCGCTGAAGGAGGGCGAGCATCCGCTTCTCGGCCGCCGGCGTATCAATCTCACGCTGCGCAAGGCGCTATAGGGCCACAAGGTATATGCTGCGGCGATGGCGACTGGGTTCGATCGCGCGCGGCTGAAGCTGCCGCTCCGCTTCTTCCGCTACTTCCTCTCGCGGCCGAGCTTCGATATCGACCGCAATCCCGCCGTGCTCACCGTGATGTTGCAGCGCCCGTGGCGGCGCGCGCGCGCCGTCGTGGTCGTCGCCTTCGTGGTGGTCTTCGGCGCCGTGGTGATCCATGCGGTCCGGTCCGGCAGCTCGGTGCTGGTGGATGATCTCTCCGACAGCCTGCTGCCCCTGCTCGCCATGGCCGCCTTCTGGGCGGCGCTCACCTTCGGTCAGAAGCGCCTTCTGGCGACCTTCGGCGACAAGGAGGTCACGGTGCAGGAAGGCGGGATCCGGGCGCCGCGCTGGCGCTGGACCGTGCCCATCGCTTCCTTCAGCGGTCTCGCCTGGCGCTTCCATCGCACCGAGGAGCGCTATGAGAAACATGTCTTCAACGAGAAGACCGAGTATCGCCTTCGGGCCATACCGAAAGAGACTTTCTTCCATTGGATCGAGCTCGCCCATCCCGATCCCGACAAGACGCTGATCCTCTACATGGACCAGAGCGAGGCCGGAATTCGCGAGCGTCTCGAGCGATACAGCCGCCGGCTCGATCGCCCGATCCTGGCGTCACGGGTCGAAACCGCGTTTTAGAGAGCCGGACGATGAGGCCCGAGTCTCGCATTGACGCGACCGCTGGCGCGGGTGCGGCGCCCGTGGTTAGCTTTGGCATGTCGGCCGGCATGCGGCGGCGATCGTGACGCCAGCCCGCGGAGTGACAGGGGAGGCCAAAGCATGAGCGAGGCGGCATTTCCGGCGGGCTTCCTGAGCGAGGCCATCCAGGTCTGCACCGTGTCCAGGGACTATCGCAAAGCCATCGCGGGCTTCCTCAAGCTCGGCATCGGGCCATGGCAAGTTCATCGCTTCAGCCCCGCGACCGTGTCGGAGATGACCTATCGCGGCAAGCCGAGCCCGCATGTGATGATGGTGTGCCTGGCGAGCCTGGGCCGGATGGAATGGGAGATCATCCAGCCCGTCGAGGGGCCGACGATCTATGAGGAGTTTCTCGCCCGGCATGGCGAGGGCGCGCATCACATTGCCGTCCGCTGCGCGAGCTCGTCCTGGGCCGACAAGATCGCCCGTTTCGAGGTCCAGGGCTTTCGCGTGGTCCAGTCGGGATCATGGCTGGGGCGCATGCCCTATGCCTATTTCGATACCGAGGCGGCCACCGGCACGACATTCGAGATCTATGACGAACAGCCGGGTTTCGTCATGCCGGAGCCGGAGGAATGGTGGCCGGCCGCTGGTGATGCGCAAGGATGATACTGCCGGCCAAGCCCTTCGGCTCAAGAAGCAAGCATATCTCTCCTCAATCCGCAGCCGCGCTCGGCGCGGTGGCGATGCTGGCCGCCGCGCCCAATGCTGCGAGCTTGGCCGCGTCCTCGGGCGTGGCCGGCTCGGCGCGGGTCTGCACCATCACGCTGTTGTTGGCGAATTGGACGCCCTTCTCGTTGAAGGCCTTGTAGATGCGCTTCAGCGCCTCGCGATAGACGAAGGTCGGCTGGGCAGGCTTGGTCGTGAATTTGAGGCGCACGACCAGGCCGTTGGAATCGATCTCGGTCACGCCCTGCATCTTCAGGGGCTGGTACATCTCGGCGGCCAGGACCGGGTCCTTCATCATATCGACGCCGATCTGCTTCACGATCTTGCGCACCTTCTCGACATCGGTGTCGAGAGCTAGGCGCAGGTTGAACTTCATCGTCGTCCAGTCGCGGCTGAAATTGGTCACCTGCTGGATCTGGCCGAAGGGGATGACATGGATCTGGCCGTTCTGGTGGCGCATCCTGAGCGAGCGCACCGTCATCCCCTCGACCGTGCCCTTGGCCTTGCCGGTATCGATGTATTCCCCGATGCGGAACGCGTCATCGGCCATGAAGAAGATGCCCGAGACGATGTCATGCACAAGGGACTGGGAGCCGAAGCTGATGGCCAGGCCGAAGATCGAGGCGCCGGCGATGAGCGAGGTGGTGTTGACGCCGAGATTGGAGAGGGCAATCAGCACCGCCACCAAAGCGATGGTGACCAGCATGAAGATGCGCAAGACCGGCATCATGGTCTGGAGCCGCGTGGCGATGGGGGTCGGCCCGATGCTCCCGTCGGCGGTCGGCTGCTGGGGAACCGGCACGCGGTGGGCGGTGTGCAGGAAGACGATCTGCCACAGCACATAGGCGATATAGAGGGTGACGGCGGCGCTGATGACCGGGCCGCGCGAGGCCTGCCATTGCGCCGCGGGCAGGATATGGGCGAGGCGCGCCATCCAGATCTCGATGGCGAGAACGGCTGCGGCGATCCAGAGGGCGACGCCGAGGCAGCGCCGGATGAGCAGATGGCGGCGCGCGCGTTTGACCTCTTCGGCAAGGGCGCCATCCGTCCCGCCGGCGGTGGAAGCCGAGCGGGTGAGCCAGGCGGTGGCCACGGATTGCAGGATCAAGACCCCCAGCAGGATGGCGCCGGTGTCGATCAGGCTCCAGAAGATGGCGAGATCCGAGAAGATGACGCCCAGGAGCCAGGCGACGACTGCGGCAAGGATGAAAGCCACGGTGAGCGGATGCCAGATCTGCTGGAGGAATGTGGGCGTCGCCGGCACCCCGGCCGCGTCCCCCGGCGCGACAACCTGCATCACGGCTGCCGACCGCGCCGCGAGCGCGTTGTGCAGGCGATGGATGAAAAAGAGCGCGACGGCGGCATTGACCAGGCCGATGACAAGCGCCAGGAACTGCACCGCCGGGGTCGGAATCCCGGAATAGAGCATGGCTCTCAGCCCGGCCAAGGAAAAGGCGACGAAGCCCAGAAGCCATGTCGCCAGCTGGCGCATATGGCCGGCATGATGATCGGGCGCCTGGATCAGCCGCGCCTCCGGCTCGCGGGGCCGCAGCAGCACGTCGATGGGCAGCATCATCAGCCGCCAATGCACCAGCCCGCCGAACAACGAGACCGCCAGCTCGCTTCGCGGGGAGCGGTCGAAGAACCAGAAGGTATGGGCGGCGTAGAAGATGATCACCAGGGCAACGAGGCCCGCGAGGTCGCCGAGAAAGGCCGTGATCATGCGGCCGGCGATATTGGCCGCGGGACGCCGGGGCAGGCGGCGGCGCAGCGCGATCAGCAGATGGGGCAGCAGCAAGGCGAGAGCCAGGGCGAGCAGGAAGGAGATGGCGAGCCGCGTCAGCCAGAGACCGATCGGGCCCTGGGCCGGATCGGCGAGCCGATCGACATATTGGGAGAACGCGTTCGGCAGCGCCGCGGCCGCGGCCAGGATGGGCTCCAGCTTCTCCGTCAGCGCGGCGGCGGCGCCCTCCAGCCCCTCGATCGTACTCGAGGTCAATTCCGCGCCGGCGGGCTTGGGCGCCGCGGCATCGGCGCCGGTCGCCGCGATCGCCGCCGGGCCCAGCCAGAGCAGAAGCGGCAGGAGCAGCGCCAGAAGCCTGGGGATGCGCCCAGGGGCGCAATTGCACGGCCAGCTCATGGTCGCCGCCATCCTCATCGCCGGGAGGGACCGAGGACGCTGCGCGCGACCTTCGGCCGGTCGGCTTCATTGATCATGCCGAAGAGGACGCTGCGAAATCCCTCCACGGCCTCGGCCCCGGCGGCGCGATAGGCGCGCGCGACCAGGGCGCGCTGATCCTCCGTCAGCCGGCGCTCGAGCTCGGCGCCCTGGGGCGTCAGATCGAGCAGGCGCTGGCGGCGGTCGGTGCCGGGCCGCTGCTGCACGAAGCCCTGGCGCAGGAGCTGGCCCAGGACCCGGGAGAGGCTCTGCTTGGTGATCTTCAAAATGTCGAGAAGGGCCGAGACCGGCATGCCGGGATTGCGGCCGACGAAATAGATCACCCGGTGATGGGCGCGCCCGAAACCATAGGTCTGGAGCACGGCATCGGCCTCCGCGGTGAAGTCGCGATAGGCATAGAACAGCAGCTCGATGCCTTGGCGAAGCTCATCCTCGCGCAGGAAGAGGGGGTTGGCCTGGGGTTTTATGTCTGCCATAATATGTCAGCTATGTTGACTTATCTGCCGAGAACTGCTCTCCTGACTCGCCACGGAACCTAGTCTATATAGCCGAACCCCGCCAAACACCTTGATCTGGGAGCTTCCCTGCCATGAGCACCCCCTCCTTCGACGACCGCGACGGCGTCATCTGGCTCGACGGAAAATTCGTCAACTGGCGCGACGCCAAGGTCCATGTCCTGACCCATGCCATGCATTACGCCTCCGCCGTCTTCGAAGGCGAGCGGGCCTATGAGGGCAAGGTCTTCAAGATGACGGAGCACAACCAGCGCCTGGAGCGCTCGGCCGAGATTCTCGGTTTCAAGATTCCCTACAGCGTGGCCGAGATCGACGCCGCGACGGTCGAAACCCTGAAGCGCTCGGGCTTTGCCGATGCCTATGTCCGCCCGATCGCCTGGCGGGGCAGCGAGCAGATGGGCGTCTCGGCGCAGCAGAGCAAGATCCATCTCGCCATCGCAGTCTGGCAGTGGCCGGCCTATTTCAATCCGGATTCCCTGAAGAAGGGCATTCGCATGACCTTCGCCAAATGGCGCCGGCCCTCGCCCGAGACCGCGCCGACCGCAAGCAAGGCCGCCGGGCTCTATATGATCTGCACCCTCTCCAAGCATGCGGCGGAGGCCGAAGGCTGCGCCGATGCGCTGATGCTCGACTGGCGCGGGCAGATCGCCGAAGCAACCGGCGCCAATGTCTTCCTCGGCATCGGCGGCGAACTGCATACGCCGAAGCCCGATTGCTTCCTCGACGGCATCACCCGTCGCACGGTCATCGACCTCGCCCGCAAGCGCGGCATCAAGGTGACCGAGCGAGCGATCACGCCTGAGGAGCTGGCCAAGGCCGATGAGGTCTTCATCACCGGCACCGCCGCGGAGGTCACACCCGTGGGCGAGATCGGCCCCCACAATTACCAGGTGGGCCCGCTGGCGCGTCAGATGATGAGCGACTACGCGGCGAC
>DATHQQ010000329.1:0-2873 GCA_035482595.1 Verrucomicrobiia bacterium | reverse complement strand
ACGCTGCATCATGTGCGAATGGTGCATGGCTCTGAGAGCAATCTCTCCGACCGCGACCGGCCCGTGCTGCTGCTGGGCTATTGCGCGGCCGATGCCTGGCCGCTGCGCGGCGATCTGTTCGGGGATCTCGAGAGCTTCAATGCCAAAATGGTGCGGGGCCAGCCGACGCTCGAGCCTCGCCTCGCCAACGTCCCGGTGCGCATGCCCTATCCGCCCGCGCCGCATCAGGGCTCGATCTTCGAGAACCAGCGCCTGGTCAAGGGCCGCTCCTTCGCCGATGCGATGATATAGGGGGGCGGCGAGCGCGGCCGCAGTCCGGAATTACTCGGCTTCTTCGCTGACCGGCGTGCGCACGCGCGCGCGGCTGACCTCCGCGCCGGCGTCATGGGGCAATGCAGCGAAGATCGGAACCGACAGCAGGCAGAGCGCCCCCATCGCGAAGAAGACGGGCATGAAATTGGCGGGTGTCAGCCCCGCCGTCGCATGATGGGGGATGAGGAAGGCCAGCAGCGACGCGGCGACGGCGACGCCCAGGCTGAGCGAGAGCTGCTGGGCGGCGCTCGAGAGGCTGGTGGCGCGGCTCATGCGGTTGGCCGGGACATCGGCATAGCCGATGGCATTGATGCAAGTGAAGTTGAGGGAGCGCAGCAGGCCGCCCAGGATCAGGCAGCCGATGATGATGGCATAGGGCCAGCTCGGGCGGAACAGGCCATAGCTGGCCAGCGAGACCGCCACGAGCGCGGCATTTCCCATCAGCAGCCGGCGGAAGCCGAAGCGCCGCAGGATCGGCGGGGCGATGACCTTCATGCCCATGGCCCCGACGGCCGAGGCGAAGGTGAGGGAGCCCGATTGGAAGGGCGTCAGCCCGAATCCCAGCTGGAACATCATCGGCAGGAGGAAGGGCGTGCCGCCGATGGCCATGCGGAAGACATTCCCGCCGACGATGGAGGCGCGATAGGTGGGCAGCTGCAGGAGCTTGAGATCGATGGCCGGGTGCTCTGCCTTGCGCGCATGGCGGGCGAAGAGCGTCAGGAAAAGCACAGCGAAGGTCCCGGCGGCCACCACCGCCCAGATGGGCAAGGCGCCGCGGCCGATGTTGTCGAGAGCCAAAGCGAGCGCCCCCAGCCCCAGGCCGGTCAGCACGAGACCACGGATATCGGCCTTTCCGGGATCCGGCTGGCGGATATTGGGCACGATGCGCAGCGCGAGCGCGATGCCCAGCAGGCCGATGGGCAGATTGATGAAGAAGATCCAGCGCCAGGAGGAATATGTGGCGATGAAACCCCCGATCAGCGGGCCGATGGCGGGACCGACCAAGGCGGGGATGGTGACATAGCTCATCGCCTGGACGAGCTGGGCCTTGGTAACCGAGCGCAGCAGCACCAGCCGGCCCACCGGCGTCATCATGGCGCCGCCCAGGCCCTGAAGGACCCGCGCGGCGATCATCTCCGGCAGGTTCTGGGCCAGGCCGCAAAGAATCGAGCTGACCGTAAAGAGGGCAATGGCGGAAACGAAGACGTCCCGCCCACCGAAGCGGTCGGCGAGCCAGCCGCTGGCGGGGATGAAGACCGCAAGGCTTAGGAGATATGACGTCATGGCCACGCTCATGGTGAGCGGGCTCTCCCCCAGGCTGCGGGCCATGGCGGGCAGGGCCGTCGCGATCACGGTCGAATCGAGATTCTCCATGAACAAGGCGAAGGCCACGATCAGGGGCAAGATGATCGGCGGCCGTTCCGAAGGGGTGCGGACGGTGAGCAGGGTTTCCGACATGAATCCCATGAAAATAGGGCGCGCCGACGTCTCAGGCGAGGCTTTCGCCCGCAATTCCGTCCTGCAATCCGCGCAGGACATCGAGGCCTCGCCCGTGGGAAGTAAGGGGTGGTCCCGGAAGGGGTGCCGCTTGGTCAATGTGCCAGGCGAGGCGTTCGATCCCCGGCCGCCTTCTTCGCCCTCGCCCCCCGAAGGGGGGAGAGGGCCGGGGTGAGGGGGACTCTCTGACGGGCGCGGTGCCGGCATGAGACGCTCACCACCCGTCAAGCCGCAAATATCACTCTCGTGGAGACACCCCCTCACCCTGACCCTCTCCCCCGTTCCGGGGGCGAGGGGAATCAAGAGCGAGACGCCAGCGTCTCTACGCCGTCCGCGCCTCGCTCAGCCCCAGCTCCTCGATCATCGTCTGGCGCATCAGATATTTCTGTACCTTGCCCGTGACCGTCATCGGGAAGGCGTCGACGAAGCGGATGTGATGGGGGATCTTGTAATGGGCGATCTGGCCTTGGCAGAACGACGCGACCTCCTCGGCGGTCAGGCCGCCGTTGCCATGCAGCCGGATCCAGGCACAGAGCTGCTCGCCATATTTGGCGTCCGGCACCCCGAAGACCTGGACATCGGCGATCTTGGGATGGGTGTAGAGGAACTCCTCCACCTCGCGGGGATAGATGTTCTCGCCGCCGCGGATGACCATGTCCTTGATCCGGCCGACGATGTTGCAATAGCCTTCCTCATCCACCACCGCCAGATCGCCGGTATGCATCCAGCGGCCTTCGTCGATGGCCTCGCGGCTTCGCTCCGGTTCACCCCAATAGCCGCGCATCACCGAATAGCCCCGGGTCAGGAGCTCCCCCGGCGTTCCCGGCGGTAGGATGCGGCCCGAACCGTCGACGATCTTGACCTCGAGATGGGGCTGGATGCGACCGACGGTCGAGACCCGCCGCTCGATGGGATCGTCGATCGAGCTCTGGAAGCTGACCGGGCTGGTCTCGGTCATGCCATAGGCGATGGTGATCTCGCGCATATGCATCTTCTCGGTGCAGCGCTTCATCACCTCGATGGGGCAGGGGCTGCCGGCCATGATGCCGGTGCGCAGGCTCGAG
>DATHQQ010000328.1:0-2162 GCA_035482595.1 Verrucomicrobiia bacterium | reverse complement strand
ACGGCGTCAGGATGGCATCTCCAGCCAAGATCGCTCAATTGTTCTTGTATATCCGAGCCCTAGCCCTAGGTGACGGCTGACCTCTACTTTGGTCGAGGGTGCCTGTCACCTTGTGCGGGAGGGGTCGAGCTTGTCGGCCATTCTGACCAGCTCGGCCAAGGATTTCGCCCGCATCTTCCGCATCACCTGGCCGCGGTGCATCTTCACCGTGGCTTCGCCGACGCCGATCTCCGCTGCGATCTGCTTGTTGAGGCGGCCGGCGACAACGAGCGCCATCACCTCGCGCTCGCGGGGCGTCAGGCTATCGAAGCCGGCCCGGATTCCGGCGAGGCTGCGCTCCTCGTCGCGACGAACGCGGCTCTGCTCGATCGCCAGCTGGATGGCGTCCAGCAACTCCTGATGCCGCACAGGCTTGGTGAGGAACTCGACGGCCCCTGCTTTCATCGCCCGAACCGACATCGGAACATCGGCGTGGCCGCTGATGAAGACGACGGGCAGACGGATGTTCGCCTTCACGAGATCGTCGTAGAAATCCAGTCCGCTTCGCCCGGGCAGCCGGACATCGAGCACGAGGCAGGCGGTCCGGCTCGCCCGCGCGCTGGCAAGGAACTCCTGCGCCGAAGCGAACAATTCCACGCCCAGGCCCACCGAGCGCAGGAGGCCGCTCAGCGCCTCGCGTATATCCTCGTCATCATCGATGACGACGACCGTCTGCGGGGCTTCGTCAGGTCGCGTGGTCACGGGACATCCTGTCGCTCGGGCTTGGCACCGTAAAGCGAAAGACGCTGCCATGGGGCGGGTTCGAGGATGCCGACAGGCGCCCGCCATGGGCTTCGACGATGGCGCACGAGCACCCGCTGCCCGTCATGGCGCGCCAATGCCCGCGGCCGCGCCGCCCAGGCGGGATCGAGCTCCTGGGCGAGAGCGAACTCATGCTCGAGCTGCCCCAGCGTCGAGGGTGTCTGCTGCGCAGGTACCGGTGCCAGCAGCAGAATCGGGACGGCTTTGCCGGGCTGCCGGCCCCGGTAAAGGGTGAAGACGCGACCTTCCCGCAAGGTCTTGAGCACATATCCGGAGAGTTCCGTCACCCACGGCCGCCCCATCGCTGGCGCTATAGACACCCAGCATACGGCCTTTGCCAAGATGCTGATAGACGGAGTCGATGCGCCAGGCCCAGCCCTCGCCAGGTTTCACGCCGTTTCACGCGAACTTACTCGGCAGAAGCGGGGCCGTGACGTAAGAGTTACCCAGGATGGATTGGCAGACATCGTCCGACCTCCCGAAGACGGTAGCCTCATCCAGCAAATGCAGAGGATCCACCCATGTCATGCATTTCGCCGCAAATCGAAGAGGCCCGCCGCCAAGCGCGCAAGATGGAGGTCTTCGGGCAGATGACGGTGGGTCTCGCCCATGATCTCAACAACATGCTGCAGGGCGTGGCAGGAGCCCTCGATGTCATGCAGACGAGGATCGACCGGGGGCAGACGCGCGAGATCTCCGATCTGCTGCAATTGGCCCAGATGTCCCTCCACCGGACCTCGGCCTTTACCCATAGCCTTCTCGCCTTCTCGCGCCCGCATCGCCCCGATTTGGAGCCCGTCGCCGTGAACGAGGTGATCGCCGCGATGGAGCCCTTGTTGCGCCTTATGCTGGGGGATCGCATCGAATTCGCCCTCGCTTTGGCCGAGGGCCCGTTCGCGGCCATCTGCGACCCGCAACAGCTCGAGAACGCCCTGCTCAATCTGGCGATCAATGCCCGCGACGCGATGCCCGGCGGCGGCCGGCTGGTGATCGAGACCTACCATGCCGAGCTCGGCGCCGAGCGGGCAAACCTGCGTCAGGGACGCTATATCGCCATCCGGGTATCGGACACCGGAACCGGCATGGCCCCCGAGGTGGCGGAGCATGCCTTCGACCCCTTCTACACCACCAAACCAGTGGGCCGGGGAACGGGCATGGGACTTACGATGACCAAAGATTTCGTCGAGCGGTTTCGCGGCTGCGTCGAGCTGAAGAGCGCGCTCGGCCAGGGGACCTCGATCATGCTCTATCTGCCCTGCCATCGGAGTGGCGAAGAGGCGACCTACGGCAGCGAAGAGACCTACCGCGGCAGCGCAGAAACAACGAGCCGGCCGGTCTATCAGGCGTGAGAGCGTGAACCT
>DATHQQ010000327.1:0-2135 GCA_035482595.1 Verrucomicrobiia bacterium | reverse complement strand
CGCCTCCACGATTCTGAAGGCGTCCGGCGGCAGCTGCGCGAGATAGCGAAAAGCGATCCGCCAGAGATAGGCACTCTGGCCCTCGGTCAGGCGCACGCTCTTTTGGCGCCGGGTGATTGCCGCGAGGTCGCTGCAGAATCGCGCGTCGGCCGACCCTTCTTTCAAGGGACAGCCGGTCAAGATGCGAACCAGCCGGATCTCGTCGCCCGTCATCGGCGAGCGCATTGCGGTCTCGCGGCGCTTCATTCCTGCTCCGGATGAATCCCCGATCAGCGGCGAGTGTCCCCCGGCGGGCACTCGGTGCCCCCTACGCAATCGAATAGTTGCCGGGAAAGGCAGCATACAGACTTCGGCGACAGGCTGGGGAGAGTCGGGGGTCATGGCCGGCAGCGGGGGTCGCGTTCCGCGGCAGCTGGGAGCCTAGCCCGAGCGGGCCGCTGCCTGGGCACTCAGATCGGCAAGACGAACGATCACGCGGCCGTCGCGCTCCAGCAATCCCGCGCCGTATTTTTGGGCCAGGATGTTCTGAATGAGCTTCTTGCGGCGGAGATAGGTGGCGAGCATGGTCTCGACCCCCACCGAAGCGTCATCCTGGAGTGCGGCGAGCACCTCCGCCGCAACACCGCAGCGAACGGGAAAGGGGCCGTCGGCGGCACAGAAACGCATCAGCCGCTCGGCGGGGTCGTAGCCGACTTCCTCGGGTTCGAATGTGAGCGTCACGGCGGTCTCCCGGCTATTTCCGTATGCCCGCCCCAGCGGAGGGCTGGCGCGAACTGAAGTTTTGGGCGCGGCTTCGGTTCCTGCAGTGACGGATTTTTCATTCGCGCGGCAGGCAGGAGGAATTTCAGCCAACACTCGCCTCGCGCCGGGTCAGGAAGCAGTGCCTCCCTTCGCCTTGCAATCGGCGGCCGACATCGCGAGCTTCACGCCCTCCGTGAGCTGGCAATCGACGAACTGACCGGGAGCCGGCAGAGGCTCGACGCTTGCGGGTTGCGGCTTGCCTTGGGCAGCGGCCTTCTGCTTGGCCGCCGCATTGCTCTTCTTGACCTGGGCATATCCGAGGCCTGCGCCCGCGCCCGCTGCCCCGACGACGGCGGCAACGCATCCGCTGGTCCCAAGCAGGGCGACAGCCAGCAAAGGAAGCAAAACCCTTCGCATGCCGGGCAGTTTAGCGCCCCTGCACGAGCTTTTTCTGGGGCAAGTTTGATCCCGCGATCCGCCCCGGATCGGCTAATCCCCGGCGCCGAGGTCGAATTCGGCCTGGAGCCGCGGAAGCACCTTCGAGAGAGCCTCCTCGACCGGGAATTCGCCGGCATTGCCGAGGCGGCGGTCTTTGACGATCCAGCCGATGCCCCGGGGGCCCGGCCCCACCTCGAAGCCCTGCACGTCTTCGCATCGCCGCTCCTTGCGGACGCGTTCGAGCAGCAGCGCTTCCAGCTCATGGGCTGTCTTCTTCGGCTTGGCCATGGTGCTCTCCGCGGTCCGTGGGACGCCATGGTGCATGCGTCCCTGCCGGCCGGCAACCCGCGCCAGGCCCGGTGATGCACGGCGCGTCAAGTCCTGTAATATGATCCCTCGGAGGCGGAGGGACCTTCAATGCCGGCGATCGGGAAATACCTTCTCATCTTCCTGCTGATGATCTGCGTTTCCTCGTCCTCGGCGCTCGCCTGGGGCGGCCTCGGACACCGGACCGTGGCGGCGATCGCCCTGCTCCTGATCCCCGAGAAGGCAGCCAAGATCGAGGCCATCCTCGCTCATCTCGAGATGGACGGCGATTTCGTCGATGCCGGAGCATATCCGGACGAATTCATCCGGGACCACGACTGGGGCCACAAATTCGACGCTTGGCATTTTGCCGCCTTGCCCGACGACGGGACGCCCTTCGTCTGCGGGGAATGTCTGCTCAAGGTGCTTCCCGCCCAGCTGGCCATCATGCGCCAGGGCGGCGGCGGCAAGGCGGAGGCGGTCGCAATTGCCTGGGTCGAGGACCTGGTCGGCGATCTCCACCAGCCGCTCCGCATGGATGCCCGGCTTCGCGGCGGCAGCCTGTTCCATGTCAGCTATCGCGGCATCAAGGCCTGCGACGATTTCAGCAAGAAAGACCCCAAGTTCAATCTGCAGAAGGTGTGGGAGGA
>DATHQQ010000326.1:0-4577 GCA_035482595.1 Verrucomicrobiia bacterium | reverse complement strand
CTGCTCCTTCATGATCTCATGGAAGCGCGGGACCCGGGACAGGCGCTGGGCGATCGCCAGGGCCTCGGCGCGGATCTCGGGCCAGGCGCGGACAAATCTCTGGCCGTCGGGGAAATGCCTATCGAGATCGAGCACCGGCGGCGCCTGGATACGGCTGTCGTAGATCTTGCGGATGAGATCGGCGGCACGGTCGTAGAAAATCGCCAAATGTCCCCCCTTGCTCCGCTGCCAAGGTCTCCTCAAATGGCTCGGCCCCCCGGCCGAACCCTCGCTGCTACGGCCAAACGCCTTCTGTCAGGCGTCAGCCGCCCGATAGTGCTTCCCGTTCAGAAGGGGGCTCACGATCCGATATTTGGCTGGTCCTGGCAAAGAGATTTGCGCCCTGCTGCCTCGTCAGGCAGAGGGGAAGTCGCCGCCTGCGGCATTGCGGGCCTCGCGGGGGGTGATCCCGTAGCGGCGCTTGAACATGCGATTGAAGGTCGGCTGATCGAGGAAGCCACTGCGGAAGGCGATCTCGGACACCAGCAGATCTCCGTGGCTCGGACCCGTCAGCATCTGCCAGGCGCGATCCAGCCGCTTCATCCAGATCATCGCCGAGACGCTTTGCCCATGCCGAAAGAACATGCGGTAGAGCGAGGCGCGGGAGGAGCCGAGGGAGAGGGCGACGATCTCGGGCGTCAGCTGGGGATCGGCGCAGTCTCTTTCGATCTTCCGACAGGCGGCCAGATAGAAGCCGCCCGCGAATTGCTCGGGATCGGCCACCCCCCGATGCTCCGCCTGGAGCGCCGCCAGCGTCATCTCGACCCCGGCGGCGATGGCCACGAGCCGCTCCGCCGGCGTCATCCGGGGGGCCTCCACGAGGGTCGCCTGCAGATGGCTGCGAAGGACCGCGCCGATCCCATCGGTCGGCAGCGAGCGTCCGCTGAGGGGCGGGAGATCCGCGCCAAGCGCCTCGCAAACCTGTCGGCGCGAGAGGATCAAGCCAATCGCCCGATGGCGCGATCGCATGACCTGAGAGGGCTGGGCATAGTCGAGGACCGAGACATCGCCGGCGCGGATACGGCGCTCGCCGCCGTGATCCAGCCGGGCACTCTGGCAATCCATCATGAGGTCCACGCCGATGTCGTCGATGTCGTCGGCGGCGCAACGCTGCTCCGTCCGTTCGGCGAGGATGGCATCGGAGCTATGCTCGACCAGCTCGACACCGAGGCCGACGACGCGGCGCAGGCGCGCCTCGAAGGGGCGCTCCGGATCCAAGGCCTTCAAAGGCACCATCCGCTTCAGGACCGCATCGCGCCAGAAGGCGAGACGCTCCCTCGGGGCAATGCCGGCCGTCGTGAATTCGAGGATGCTCCCTGGGGCAGCGATTGCTGGCGCCGGACTCTGAGACGCCTGATCAATCGAGGGGCTCGCCACCCGAGACATACAGCCTACCACCAACCCATGGACGTCATCCTATACTAGCTTTACATTTGGTTAAATCGCTCGGCTTAGCGACAAACATCGCGAGCCGGCACCTGCACTGCCTGCGGGATGGGGGAGTTTCCGTCGGGACGGCTTAGCCGGCTGGCCCTAACCCCTTGTTCTGTTTGACGCAATGCGGGCCCGGTTCGCCCAGCAACCCAGGGGGAGACGAACCCGTGACCCGATCCACAAAAATCCTGCGCCATACCGGCGTATTGCTATCGGCCGCCGCCATGTTGTGGTCGGTTCCGGCGGCGCGAGCCGACGATCTGCCGCCCGAGTTGCGGGTGATCGTGGCCCCGGACTTGCCCGCCACGCCGTCCGAGACAGCGGACAACAACCTCCTGGCCCTGAATTCGGCGATGTTCGACCTCTACGGCGCCTCGGGCGCCATCTTCCAGGCCAATTTCCTGGCCAGCCATCCGGTCATCCTGGGGTTGTTCTCGGGCGCCGGCGGGCATTTCATCCTCTATCGCCCGGGTCAGCCCCCGCTCGACGCACCGCCGGTGCCGATCGTCTATCAGCTCATGAAGTCGGTCGGCCACAGCACCATGGCCCTGGCCGAGGTGGTGATGCCCTATATCGAGAGCCCCAAGAATCAGTCCTGGCGCGCCTCGCTTCTGGCCTATCGCAGCCGCATGCAATCCGCCCTCGACAGCGTGCAGGCGAGCTCCATGCAGGATGATTGGAAGGCGAACAATGTCAGCATCCTGCAGAACAATATCGCCTTCATGGATCAATGCGCTGAGAAGGGCACGATCACCCTGGCCGATATGCAGGACTTCGCCAAGAAACAGGCGCCGCTGCTGAAGCTCGACATCGCCTGGGCGGCGGAGACCCAGGTCGCCCATTGGATGCAAGTCCTGGGCGACTGGAAGAAACAGCTCGGCAGCGACTGGGACAAGACCTACGCCGCCAGCAACACGATCTATGTGGCCCGCCAGAACAACGTCCTCTTCAGCGTGCTGGCGCAGTTCTTCCCCCCCGAGGCGATCAATGACCGGCTGATGCTGATCGAGACCATCTCCTTCACCACCACGCCCCAGGAGATGCTGGACTCAGTCACCCGCGTCGTCGCCGACCGCCCGGTGGGCACTCTGTTCTTCGGCAGCCCGCATCTCATGGACTACGAGCTGATGGGCGGCAATGGCCGCAAGGCGATCATCGCGGACACGGCCAAGCTCGGGATGACGGCCAATCTGCCGCCGGCCGTACCGTTCGGCTCGCATCAGTGGCCGACGTTGATCACTCCAGGCCCCGGCGCCACCTCGCTCGACGACCTGCCGTAATTTCCCGCACATCCCGGCTCACCCGAAGCGGCGTCAACGGACGCCGCTTCGGGCCTGGAGAGGAAAATCCCATGAATCTCGACACGATCACCGAGGTCAAGCATCCGGCCTCCGCCGACGAGATTAGGCAGTGGCGCGACGGTTATGCCTGGCTTGGCGGCGGCACCTGGCTGTTCTCCGAACTGCAACCCGCGGTCCACACGCTCATCGATCTTCATCAGCTGAATTGGCCGGCCCTGCAGGCATCCGCCGAGGGGCTGGAGATCGCCGCGACCTGCCGCATCGCCGAACTCTACGAGTTCGCCGGTCCCGCGGAATGGCGGGCCCTGCCGCTGATAAAGGAATGCTGCGATTCCTTCCTTGCCTCCTTCAAGATCTGGAATGCGGCGACCATCGGCGGCAATATCTGCATGTCCTTGCCGGCCGGCCCCATGATCTCCCTGACCTCGTCGCTGGAGGGTCGGTTGACCCTCTGGCCGCGGACGGGCGCGCCGCGACAGGTGGCGGTGGCCGATTTCGTCACCGGCAATCATGCCAATGTTCTGCAGCCCGGGGAGCTCATCCGCAGCGTTCATCTGCCGGCCTCGGCGCTCGCCAAGCGTTCCGCCTTCCGCCACGCCTCCCTGACCCATCTCGGCCGGTCGGCGGCGCTGATCATCGGGACCCAGGCGGATGGGGGCGAGCTGCTGATCACCATCACGGCGGCCACGCCGCGTCCGATCCAGCTGCGCTTCGCTTCGCCGCCCTCGGCCAAGGAGCTGCGCGACGTCATCGATGCAACGCTCTCTCCCGAGGGCTATTTCAACGATGTGCATGGCAACGCCGCCTACAAGCGGCATTTGACCTATTACTTTTGCGAGCAGATCCGCGCCGAGCTGGCCGGTGAGGGAGCCAAGTCATGAAATACGCCGTGAATGGGAAATGGTTTGCGGCCGAGCCGCGGCCGGGTCAATGCCTGCGCACCTTCGTGCGCGATCTCGGCTTCTTCGGCGTGAAGAAGGGCTGCGACGCCGGCGACTGCGGGGCCTGCACGGTCTGGCTCGACGGCGAGCCCGTCCACTCCTGCCTGATGCCCGCCTTCCGCGCCGAGGGGCGCGAGGTGACGACCATCGAGGGGCTCGCCCATGACGGCAAGCTGCATCCGATGCAGCAGGCCTTTCTCGACGCCCAAGCCTATCAATGCGGCTACTGCGCGGCCGGCATGATCATGACCGCCGTCTCGCTCGACGAGGAGCAGAAGAAGAACCTCCCGCGGTCGCTGAAAGGTAATCTCTGTCGCTGTACGGGCTATCGCTCGATCAGGGACGCCATCCACGGCGTCACCGAAGTCGAGGAGGATGTGGCCGGCAAGGCCTGCGGTTCCAGCCTGCGCAACCCCTTCGGGGAATCGATCGTCACCGGCCATGCCCGCTACACCATGGATATCGCAATCGAGGGCCTGCTGCATCTGAAGGTCCTGCGCTCGCCTCATGCCCATGCGAAGATCGTGAAGATCGATCGCAGCAAGGCGATGGCGATTCCGGGCGTCGTCGAGGTATTCACCTGGGAGGATGTCCCGCGCAAGCTCTACTCGTCAGCACTGCATGAGGACCATCTGGTCGATCCCGACGATACCTATATTCTCGACAATGTCGCGCGCTTTGTGGGCCAGCGCATCGCCGCGGTTGTGGCGGAGACCGAGGAGGCCGCCATTGCCGGCTGCCGGGCCCTGAAGGTGGAATACGAGGTCCTGCCGGCAGTGTTCGATCCGGTGGCGTCCATGGAGCCGGAAGCACCCTTGCTGCATCACAAGGGCGGCGAGGCCAAAGGCAATATCTATGTCGA
>DATHQQ010000325.1:0-3025 GCA_035482595.1 Verrucomicrobiia bacterium | reverse complement strand
GGCGGCGGCGAATACCAGCGCGAAGCCAGGCTCGCCGCCGATATGGAGAAGCGCTACGGCAAGCGGCGCTGAGGGACCTCTCCATTCGTCATTCCCGCTTCCGCGCTATTGCACATACATATCTCGTTCATTGCCGCGCTCCTTTCTTCTCCCGCCCCCTGCAGGCCGATCACTCTTGATCGGCCTGCGCTTTGAGGGGGGCGGGCTGGGGTGGGGGTGGCCGTATGCTCAATCCGAAGCACAGCCCGCCAAGTGGGATAGTCATCGTGATCTGCAGACGGGGATGCGCAGATGAGTCTGCGCGGCATCAGTTGCATTGTCGAGAATATGGCCACCCCCTCCCCGGCCCTCCCCCCTCAAAGCGCGGGCCTGACGGCCCGCAGGGGGAGGGGGAAGAAAGGAGCGAGCTTGATCAGCGAGATATGTATATCGACTAGCGCTTTCGGGAATGACGGAAAGGGCTTGGATCAAATCTCCGGCTGCTCGCGGGTCTTGGCGAAGCGGATGTCCGGATACTGCCGCTGGATATAGTCCAGCTCCCAGGCATTGCGGGCGAGATAGACCGGGGCGCCGTCGCGGTCGTCGGCGAGCGCGCCGCGATTGGCTTCGAGGAAGGCCTTGAGCTTGGCGGGGTCGGCCGCCTGCACCCAGCGCGCCGTCTCGTAGGGGGCGGCTTCGAAGCCGGCTTTGATCGAGTATTCGGCCTCGAGCCGCGAGGTCAGCACCTCGAGCTGCAGCTCGCCCACCACGCCCACGATCCATTGCGCGCCGATGAGCGGCTTGAAGAGCTGGGAGACGCCCTCCTCCGCCAGATCCTCCAGCGCGCGGCGCAGGTGCTTCGCCCGCATGGGATCGTCGAGGCGCACCCGGCGCAGGATCTCCGGCGCGAAACTGGGAATGCCCGTGACGCTGAGCGCTTCACCCTCGGTCAGCGCATCGCCGATGCGCAAGGTGCCGTGATTGGGGATGCCGATGATGTCGCCCGGGAAGGCCTCCTCCGCCAGCTCGCGCTCGCGGGCGACGAAGAACATGGGATTGTTGACCGAGAGCTGCTTGCCGCTGCGCACCTGCATCAGCTTCATGCCGCGGCGGAAGCGGCCGGAGCAGAGGCGCAGGAAGGCGACCCGGTCGCGGTGGTTCGGGTCCATGTTCGCCTGGACCTTGAAGACGAAGCCGGCGACCTTCGGATCGGCGGGATCGATGGCGTGGGGCTTGGCGGGCTGCGGCCGCGGCGAGGGCGCGTATTCGCCCAGCGCGCTCAGCAGCGCGTTGATGCCGAAGGTGCGCAGCGCCGAGCCGAAGAGGACCGGCGTCATATGCCCCTCGCGATAAGATTTCGCATCGAAGAGCGGGCAGCCAGCGCGGGCGAGCGAGATCTCCTCCTCGAGCCGGGCCTGCTCCTCCGCATTCGCGGACCCGCCCTCGTAGATGTCGAGGCGATCGTTCAGCAGATCATAGCCGCCGCGGAAATCCGCCGCCGCGCCCAGCGGCCAGAGGATCGGTGCGGCGTCGAGGGCCAGCGTCTTCTCGATCTCCTCCATCAGCTCGAAGGGATGGCGGCCCTCGCGGTCGAATTTGTTGATGAAGGTGATGATGGGCACGTCACGCAGCCGGCAGACCTCGAACAGCTTCAGGGTCTGGGATTCGATGCCCTTGGCCGCGTCCAGCACCATCACGGCGGAATCGACCGCCGTCAGGGTGCGGTAGGTATCCTCGCTGAAATCCTGGTGGCCCGGCGTGTCCAGCAGATTGAACACCAGCCCGTCATGCTCGAAGGTCATGACCGAGGCCGAGACCGAGATGCCGCGCTGCTGCTCGATCTTCATCCAGTCCGAGCGGGTGCGCCGGCGCTCGCCGCGGGCTCGCACGGCACCCGCTTCCTGGATGGCGCCACCCAGCAACAGCAGCTTCTCCGTGAGAGTCGTCTTGCCGGCATCGGGATGAGCGATGATGGCGAAGGTCCGCCGCCGCTCGGCCTGGGTCAGGGGCTGGGCGCGGGCGGCGGCGTCGGTTTTGGCGGCAAGGGGGAGATTCATGGCGCAGGGTGATTAAGGCTTGCGGGGCTGGAAATCAACCCGGGTACGCCGACAAACGTCGAAGGATGGGCAAGCGTCGAAGGACGGGGAGGACAAGCCCGGCCGCCGGGGTTAGTCTGCGGCCCGCAAAAACCTTCTCCCCTCCGTTTTATCCGCTCCCATGGTCCTCCCCGCAGCCTCACCCGGCCGCCCTCCAATGGACGGCCCCGCAACGGGCCATCCCATGGCCGGCATTCTCTTCCTGCTGGCGGCGCTCGTCCTGCTACCGATCATGGACGGCTGCGCCAAGCTGCTGAGCCAGGGCCTCTCGGTCTTCGAGATCACCTGGGCACGCTATACTATCCATTGGGTGCTGCTCCTGCCGCTGGTCCTGGCCCGCTATGGCTGGAGAGCTTTCCAGCCGGCCCGTCTCGGCATGCAGCTCGCCCGCAGCACGATGCTGCTGGTCGGCACGGTGCTCTTCTTCTTCGGCCTCTCTTACATGCCCGTCGCCGATACGCTGGCCCTCTTCTTCGTCTCGCCCCTGGTGGCGACGGCGCTGTCGCCCTGGATCCTGGGCGAAAAGGTGGGCCCAAGGCGCTATGCCGCCGTGCTCATCGGCTTCATCGGCGCCCTCATCATCTTCCGGCCCGGCATCGGCGTCTTTCGCTGGCCGGCCCTGTTCCCTTTCGCCTCCGGATTCTGCTACGCCTTCTATGCGCTCTGGACCCGCCAGCTCGCGGGCTCCGCCGCCCCCTTGATCACCGCCGGCTTCACCGCCTTGGTCGGCGCCGTGGCCACCTCGGTGACAGCACCTCTCTTCTGGGTGACACCGACGGCGAGCGAGGCCGGGCTCATGCTGGCCATCGGGCTGATCGCCGCCGTGGGCCATTATCTTCTGATCCGGGCCTATGAGCGGGCGCCGGCCTCCCTGCTGGCGCCTTTCGGCTATTTCGAGATCATCATGGCCGTGGTCGTGGGCTTCGTGCTCTTCGGCGATTTCCCCGATC
>DATHQQ010000324.1:0-2495 GCA_035482595.1 Verrucomicrobiia bacterium | reverse complement strand
GCTCGACGGCCTCTCCAACCGCATCTTTCGCCAGCAGATACCTGGCCGGGGGCCCGGGCGATCCGCCGAGGACCTGCACAAGGCGCTGCAGATCATGGGGATCGTCAATGACGAGGTCTCCCGCATCCGGGACAGTCTTCTCGTCTTCGGCCGCGTCATGCCCTATGTGACCGAGAGCACCTCCGAATGGTTTCCCAAGGAGCTTAAGCCGCGGCTGAAGACGCTCCGCCAGGATGTCGCCTCCCTCAGCGATTACGACGCCCATCTGACGATCAAGGTGCAGTTTTTGCTCGATGCGGTCCTGGGCTTCATCAGCATCGCCCAGGCCAATATCATCAAGGTGATGACGGTGGTCGGCGTGGTCGGCGTGCCGCCCACCCTGATCGCCAGCATCTACGGCATGAACTTCACCAATATGCCGGAGCTGCACTGGGCCTGGGGCTATCCCGCGGCGCTGCTCCTCATCCTGGTGAGTGCCGTCGGGCCGATCCTCTGGTTCCGGCGCCGCGGCTGGCTCTGAGCGGGCAGGCTTAGGTACCCACGATGAGGGCGTGGGAAAGATAGACGGCCAGCGCCAGCCCCAGCAGCACCAAAAGGATGGCGAGCGCAATATCGACACCGCGGCCCTTGTTGGATTTGACCTCGTCGCTCGCGATATCCTTCGCGTTCTTGACGAAGCGCATGGCGGCGACGGCGGTGATGGCGACCCCCGCCACCAGCAGCCCCAAGCCAGCGCCCCGGCCGAACCCGGCATCGGCGATACGGGGCGCCTTGTCGCCCATGGTGAGCGCCGCCATCTGGAGAAAGAGGTCGAAGCGCTCCAGCAGAAAGCCGAAGGCCATCAGGGCGATCGCGGTGCGAACCCAGGCGAGGAAGGTCCGCTCATTGGCCGCGTAATCGTTGAAGCTTTTGATCACCTTCGCTCGATTCCCGTCGCCAGATTGTTTTCCCGCTGCGCCGACAGTAGTGGATCGGCCAAGCGCGACGCAACCGCCGCTCAGTAATCCAGACGCCAATCCAGTCCCACCCGGTTGGAGCCGTCGACCCCCATGGTGCTGTAGCCCGTCAGATGGGGCAGCAGATCGACCTCCACCTTGGCGCGGGAGGACTGCAGGGAAGTGCCCTGCTCGGCGCCGACGAAGACTCCCGGGGCCACGTATTTTCCGCCGCTGACGGTCGGCGTCGTGGCACTGGCGCCGTTGGCCGTGCCGATGTCACCGCCGCTGCCGATATCGAGCCGATCGAGCCCGAGCGTGCTGCGCAGCCGATCGAGCATTCCCGGCCCGCCGCTCGCCATGGCCCGGGCCGCGAAGGCGAGCTGCAAGCCTTGAGAGGCTGTCAAATGGCCCGCATCCGTTCCGAACAGCACCCGGGAGAGAATCTGGTCCTGGGGCAGCTGCGGGGTCGAGGTCAGCGCCAGTTCGGGTGCGGCAAAGCTGCCGGTGAGCGCTGCCTGGGCCGTGATCCCATTGGCCGTGTATTCCGCCATCAGATCAACCCAGGGCTCATCGAAGGAGCCGGTGGGAAAGCGGATGGTGCCGCGGCGAATGACGAAATCCTTGCCCAGAAGATTGAGCGATCCCCGCACGATGTTGAGCCCGCCGCCGATGGAGGGCGCGTTGCTCGTCCCCGTCACCACCACCTTGCCCCGCCACTCGCTGTCGAGCCCATGACCGCGCACGAACGCCTGGCCCGGTATGTTCATCTCCACATCCAGGGCGACGAGCAGCCCCGGCCCAGCCGGCCGTCTGCGCGCCGCCGCGGCGAGCGCCTCGGCGGTGCGCGCGGGATCGCGGCTGTCGATCTCAACGACATTGAGACTGGCGATGCTGGGCGGCAGCCGGTCCGGAATGCGGAAATCGCTGCGCCGCAGGGTGAGGCGGCCATAGAACTTGGGGGCGTCCAGCGTACCGCTGAGCCGGATATCGGCATCCACGGGAGCCTTGGCCTCGTCGCTGTTGGCGATCAGGAAATTGGCCAGCCTTGCCTGGAAGTCGAGGCGCGGCGCCGCACCGGCGAGATCGAGATCGCCGGACCCCTCCAGCGTGCCCGATCCGCTGTCCCGGGCGGCAAGCCGGGTCAGCTGCAGCCGGCTCTGATTGCCGGTCAACTCGAGGGCGAGGCCGCGCAGCTCCGTCCCATAGTCCTGGTTGAGATAGCTGGCATCGGCGATAGAGATCTTGCCCCCGATATCGGGCCGGGCCGGCGTGCCGCCGACACCAAGGGCGACGCGATAGCCGCCGGTGATGCGGTCCTCCCCCATGGGCAGAATCTGCGCCAGCTTCTCGAGCTTGCCCTCGCCCGCCAGATGAAGATCGAGCCTGCCGGCTTGGGGCACCGCGACGGTCAGGGGCCGTGCCGAAAGCAGCAGCGGGACGGTGCCGCTCGCCGCGATCAGCTGATCGCCCTGGGCCGAGATCTTTCCGTCGAGCTGCAAATTTCCTGCAGCCGGCGCCAGGGCGAGCTCGAGATCGAGAGGCGGCAGCTGGGCGGCC
>DATHQQ010000323.1:0-2967 GCA_035482595.1 Verrucomicrobiia bacterium | reverse complement strand
GCGCGCTGCCTTCGCGGCGGAAGGCGATGGCGTTCTTGGTCAGCCAATCGGCGGTCTTGGCGAGATCGGCGACCCAGAGGCCAAGCCCCGCGATATAGGGAACAGCCGGCGTCTTGCCGGGCAGATGGGCGGCGAGCCAGGCACCATCGACGATGCGCACAGATCCCGGCGCCAGTTTCAGCACCAAACCATCCTCGCCCACCGGCGTCACCGACAGGAAGCGCCCGAGCCGCCCAGCGAATTCCGCCGGATCGGCGACGGCGATGGTCAGCGCATCCAGGCTGACGACGCCATTGGGATGGGTCAGCAGGGCAGGCTTCCAGAGCAGCTCCGGCGTGCCGTGGCGGATGGCGAAGAAATGCGCCTCGGGCAAAGCCGGAGCCACGAAATCCACGATCTCGAATTTGGCCAGCTTGGTCTGGCCCTGCTCCTCGATGGGCCGCTCGAGGGGCCGGGGGCCCGTCACTTCCAGCCCCGCCTGACGCAGCGCGGCGGCCGTCGCGCCGGCATCCTCGCTGCCGAAGGCAATGACATGCAGCCCCTCGTAGCGCGCGATATCGGCGCGCAGCCGGCCCTGATAGACGGGGTCGGTGACGCCGATCAGCTCGAGATAGCCGCGGCGCAGCATGGCGCAATTATTGCCGGTACCCACCAAGGGGCGCGGCGCCCCCGGTGAGGGCGGCGGCAGGGTATGGTAGCCGCGGGGCGTGAGCTGGAAGCCCAGACGCTTGAACTGCGCCGCGGCCTTGTCGAGATCGGCGACGGCGATGCCGACATGATCGAGGCTGAGGCCGCTCATCGCTTCTCCTCTCCCCCCAGAGGCGCATCGCCGATCGCCGCCAGGACCAGCGCCTTGACCGCGATCCGATCGGTCTTGGCGGCGCCGTTCAGCGGCAGGGCATCGAGGAAGAGAACGCGGCGGGGATGGGCATAGGCCGGGCCCTTCTTCAGGGCGAAGTCCCGCACCTCCCGCTCGCCGATACTGGCACCCTTGCGCTTCACCACCACGGCCACCGGCACCTCGCCCTTGATGGCATGGGCGACGGGCACGACGGAGACATCGGCGATATCGGGATGGGTCAGCAGCAGCCCCTCGACCTCCAGGGGATAGATGTTCTCCCCGCCGCTGTTGAACATGTCGTCGGTGCGGCCCTTGAAGAAGAAGAAGCCATCGGCGTCCCGGCTGAAGAGATCGCCGGTGCGCAGCCAGCCATCGACGATACGCTGCCGGTTGACCTCCGGCAGGTTGTGATAGCCGGGGGTCACGCCGGGATTCTTCACCCAAAGTTCGCCATAGCTCTCGTTTTCCTTGCCCGCGGCATCGACCAGCTTCACCTCGCCTTCCGGCCAGACGAGCCCGGCGCTGCCCTTGGGCACGTCGCGGCCGTCGGTGGGCGAGCCGATCATCACCGGCCCGCCCTCGGTCAGGCCGTAGCTCTCCCGGACCGGCACCTTGAAAGCCGCCTCGACGGCCTCCTGCAGCTCGCGGGCCGTCGGCGCCGAACCGATCTTCATGCCCTTCAAGGCGGAGAAATCGAGGGTCTCGAGCAGATCGCGCTGCTGCAGCAGAAGCGTGAACACCGCGGGCACGCCCCCGGTATAGGTGCAGCGGTATTTGGAAAGTGTCTCCAGGAAACGCCGCGGCTCGAAATTCGGCAGGATCACCGTCGAGGCGCCGGCATGGAGCACCGTCTTGATGGCACCGGCCATGGCGTTCTTGTGATAGAGCGGCACCGCCGTCAGCGCCCGGTCGCTCTCCTGCATCGGCCAATAGCGATGGCAGACCCGGATCCACCACATCTGCCCGGCATGGGTCAGGATCACGCCCTTGGGCCGGCCCGTCGAGCCGGAGGTATAGGGCTGGAAGGAGGGATGATCCCCCGACAGCTTCGGCGGATCGAACGTGGCCGGCGTCGCCTGCAGCTCTTTCTCATAGTCGAGCCAACCCGCCGGCACCGATCCCAGGCCAAGACGGATCTTGAGGCCCAGCCGGTCAACCACTTCGACGAAGGCGGGATTGGCGCCGGGCTCGACCACCGCGGCGACGCAAGCGGCATCCTTCATGATGTAGTCGAGCACATCGGTGCCCAGCCTCGTGCTGAGCGGCACCGGCACCACCCCGGCGCGCATGGCGCCATACATGATCTCGACGAATTCGAAGCGATTGCCCACCGACATGGCCAGCCGGTCGCCGGGCTTGAGGCCGAGGCGGGCCGTCAGGCGGGCGAAGCGGTCCAGCCGCTCTTCCAGCCGGCCATAGGTGATCTCGAGGGGCTCGGCCCCGGAGAGATCGATGAGCGCCGTCGCCTGGGGCCGGCGGCGCGCCGCACTCCAGGAGAAATAGCCGAGATTGTCGTAGCGGATGTCGTTGGGGCGAATGTCGTCGGGCGTGAGGTCTGTCATGTCCTGGATCTATGGGCGAGCGCCGATTCCCGTCAGTTGCGGCTGGCTCGCGCGCGAGAATTTCTGCATGCTGGCGTCGGATTAATCATACGAATTCCGAAGGACGGTCATAGCGATGAAGGCGGCAGTATTTCACGAACATGGGCCCCTCGACAATCTGCGCTACGAGGATACCCCCGATCCAAAGCCCGGCCCGACGGAGGCGCTGCTGCGCGTCCGCGCGGTGGCTCTCAACGGCTTCGACCCCATGGTCCTCCGGGGCATTCCCGGGCTGAAGACGCCGCTTCCCATGATCCCCGGCGCCGATATCGCCGGCGAGATCATCGAGCTCGGCGCCGAGGTCGATCGCAGCATCTGGAAGATCGGCGATCGCGTCATGGTCATTCCCAACCAGCCCGACGGCATGATGGGCGAGACCAAGCGTGGCGGAGCGGCGGACTTCCTTGCCACCGCCGCGAAGTTCCTTCTGCCCGTTCCGGAGAAGGTCTCCTTCACCGATGCGGCCGCTTTGCCCGTCGCCTATGGCACGGCGCTGCGCATGATCGAGACGCGGGGCAAGCTGCA
>DATHQQ010000322.1:0-3412 GCA_035482595.1 Verrucomicrobiia bacterium | reverse complement strand
AACGGCGGCTGGGGCGCCTTCGATGCCGACAACGACCATGACTATCTGAACTACATCCCCTTCGCCGATCACGGCGCGCTGCTCGATCCGCCGACCGCCGATGTCACCGGCCGCTGCCTCGGCATGCTGGCCCAGCTCGGGGAAAGCAAGGACAACCCCGCCGTCGCTGCCGCCATCGCTTATCTGCTGCGGACCCAGATGACGGACGGCAGCTGGTACGGTCGCTGGGGCATGAACTACATCTACGGCACCTGGTCGGTGCTGGCGGGGCTCAACGCTGCGGGTGTCGAGCAATCGCCCGAAATCCGCCGCGCCGTCGATTGGCTGGTCCGGATTCAGAATCCGGACGGCGGCTGGGGCGAGGATGGGGACAGCTACAAGCTCGGCTACAAGGGCTATGAGCCGGCGCCCAGCACCGCCTCCCAGACCGCCTGGGCGCTGCTCGCCTTGATGGCGGCGGGCGAGGTCGAGCATCCCGCCGTCGCCCGCGGCATCTTCCATCTGCAGCAGCATCAGGCGGAAGACGGGCTCTGGGCGGAGGAGCGCTATACCGCCACGGGCTTTCCCCGGGTCTTCTATCTGCGCTACCACGGCTATGGGAAATTCTTCCCCCTCTGGGCCATGGCCCGCTACCGCAATCTGACCAAGGGCAATACCCGCGCCGTGCTGTACGGGCTGTGAGCGCGGGGTCCGCTTTCATCCTCTCGGTCTCCGGCCTCGCCCGCGAGGCGGCGATCGCGGCGGGGCCGGGCGTTCGGACTCTGGCGGCCGGCGGGGCGCGGCTTCCCGCGCTCATCGAGACGGCGATCGCTGAAGGCGCCGCGGGCATCCTCAGCTTCGGCATCGCCGGCGGGCTCGATCCGACGCTGCCGCCCGGTATGGCAATTCTGGCCACAGCGGTCGTCGCGGGCGGCGAGCACTGGGCGGCCGATGCCGCCTGGCGGGACCGCCTCAGAGCACGACTTCCTGGTGCAATCTTGGGTGATCTCGCCGGAGTCGATCGGCCGGCTATGTCGCGCGCGGACAAATACGCGTTGGCGTCGGCGACCGGCGCGCTCGCCGTCGACATGGAATCCCATATCGCAGCGCGCCTCGCCGCGGCTCATGGCCTGCCTTTCGCGGCGCTGCGCGTGATCTGCGATCCGGCAGGACGCGCGATTCCGCCGGCCGCCGTGGCCGGCATGAGAGAGGATGGCGGGACGGATCTGGGCGCAATCCTGGGTGCCTTGCTGCGCTCGCCCGGCCAGCTCCCCGCCATGATGCGGCTCGCCGGCGATGCGCGCATCGCCTTTGGCGTTCTCGCGCGGTGTCAGCGCGCCGTCTCCCAGCCCGGCCTGCTGCCGGAATGACGGTGGTTTGACGAATACGTTTTTTGCGTATATACTGTAGGTTTAGAGTCCGCAGAGGGGAATGCCTGTAGATTCCCTGCAGAAACAGGTCGGGCCGCCGGGAAAAGCCGCTCCGACTACCGGTCGTGCTCGCGGAGCATGGAAGCACCGCGCCCCGCACCGTCATAATGTGCAAGGGCGAGACCTGGATGGAGGGCCTCAGGCTCACCGGCGATTTCGACGAGCGACACGATCAGGCTCGCATCAGATCATAGGGCGGCGCCCAGCCCGGCAAGGCGGCGATACGCTTGGCCCAGCCGGTGATGTTGGGGTAGGGCGCCCGGTCGAGCCCCGTCTCCTCGGTATAGTAGAGATAGCCCACCATGGAGATGTCGGCGATGGTCGGCCGGTCGCCGAGCAGGAAGTCGCGGCCCGTGAGATGCTTCTCCACCATCCCGAAAGCGGTCTGGGCGCGCCCGCGCAGGAATTCGGTCACCGGTGTCTCGCCCGTCTTCTGGATGCCGACGAGAAAGCGCAGCGTGGCGAAATAGCTGGTGAATTTGTGGTTGTCGAACAGGATCCAGCGCAGGATCTCGAGCTTCTCGTCCTCGTCACGGCCGCCGAAGCGCCCGGTCTTCTCGGCGAGATAGGTGAGGATCGCGCCGCTCTGGCTGAGGCGCTTGGCGCCATGCTCCAGCACCGGGATCTCGCCCAGCTCGTTGATCGCCTCGCGGAAGCCTTCCTGCCGCGTGGCGCCGCCGAGGTAATCCAACACCACCGGTTGCCAGTCGCAGCCCGAGAGGCTCAGCATCAGCGCGGCCTTGTAGGCGTTGCCGGAGACGCCGGCGCAATAGAGACGGTAGTCGGCCATTCCTTCCTCCCCCGGTTCGAGCGCGATCTCGGCTCATGATACTCTCGGCGGCGTGATTCGCATCAATGCCGCCATCGCCATCGACGAACGGGAAATCGAGGAGAGCTTCCTGCGCTCGCCCGGCCCCGGTGGCCAGAACGTCAACAAGCTGGAGACGGCCGTCCAGCTCCGTTTCGACGTGCGCCGCAGCCCCTCGCTGCCCGAGCCCGTCCGCCGGCGCCTCGAGCTTCTGGCGGGGCAGCGCCTCACCAAGGAGGGGGTGCTGATCCTGACCGCGCGCAGCCACCGGACACGCGAGCGCAACCGGGCCGAGGCGCTGGAGAAGCTGGCGGAGCTGATCCGAAAAGCTGCGGTGGCACCGCGCCCGCGCCGCCCGACGAAGCCGACCAGGGCCTCGAAAGAGCGCCGCCTGGAGACGAAGGAACGCCGCTCGCGCAACAAGCAGCTGCGCCAGACGCGGCTGGAGGATTAGCGAGCTAGGTTCGGCACGAATCCCTGTTCGCCAGGATGACGGAAGAGGCAGACGGCTCGGGCCCGCGCTTACTCCGCCGCGGGTGCCCGCTTGGCGTTGGCCTCGCGCTCGCGGATCTCGGCGACCTTGTGTTCGACATGGCGCGAGAAGATGAATTCCGCCGGGCGCTGTTTGTCCAGCGGGATGTCCGGTGCCATCTTGCCCTCGGTGCGGATGCCCCGCAGGCTGACGGCGAGCGCCTTCAGGGGGTTGCGCATGGCATCGGTGACGGCGGTCGCTTCGAAGCCGCTATGGACCATGCAATCGGCGCATTTCTCGTAATTGCCCGTGCCGTAATTGTCCCAGCCCGTGTCGTCCATCAACTCCTTGAAGGTCTTGGCATAGCCTTCGCCGAGGAGGTAGCAGGGCCGCTGCCAACCGAAGACGGTGCGGGTCGGGTTGCCCCAGGGCGTGCAGTGATAGGTCTGGTTGCCCGCGAGGAAATCCAGGAACAGGCTCGACTGGCTGAAGGACCAGGTCTTGGCGCCCCCGCCGCGCTTGAAGATGTCGCGGAAGAGCTGCTTGGTCTTGTTCCGGTTGAGGAAATGCTGCTGGTCCGGGGCCCGCTCATAGGCATAGCCCGGCGAGACGGTGATGCCGTCGACGCCCATGGCCTTGACCGTGTCGAAGAAATTCGCGACTTGGTCGGCCTTGGCGTCGTTGAACAAGGTGCAGTTGATGTTGACGCGGAAGCCGCGCGAC
>DATHQQ010000321.1:0-3418 GCA_035482595.1 Verrucomicrobiia bacterium | reverse complement strand
CCTGGCTCGGATCACCCCGCGCCCGCAGCTTGATGAAAACGCGCGGCTGGAGCGATATCGCGCAGCTGCAATCCCATTTTCTCCAGCGCATTCAGGCCGTCGTCACGGCGCTGGGCCGCAAGACCGGCGCCTGGGAGGAAGCAGCCCAAGGCGGCGGCATCGATCCGGCGCAGTCTTGCCTCTTTGCCTGGACCGGGCCAGAGAGCGGGCTTGCGCTCGCCAAGGCCGGCTACGACGTGATCGCGATGCCGGGCACGCGCTATTATCTCGACATTGCCCAGTCCATTGATTGGTGGGAGCCGGGCGCTGCCTGGGCCGGAACGGTCCCCCTCGATCTTACCTATAACTATGATCCGGGCGGGGATTGGCCCGCCGAGGTTGCGCCTCGCCTCAAGGGTATTCAGGCCGCCCTCTGGGGCGAACCGTTGGGCCGGGAAGCCGGGCTCATCGAGTATTTGCTATTGCCGCGCCTCTCAGCCGTCGCCGAATCCGCCTGGACGCTGGCCGAGCGCAAGAATTTCACCCGCTTCCTGGCCATGCAGGATCTGATCCCGCGATCTGCTTTCTGAGAGACGCTACAACCGCCTGCCCAGCGTCAACGCCGTCGGGCCACCGGACAGCAAGCGAAATCCCTGATGATGATAGAAGCCGATGGCGTGGGGATTGCCGGCGCTGACGACGAGATGCACGCCGGGGGAGCCTGCCTGCCGCAAGGCATCGAGGATGGATTGCATCAATCGGCCGCCGAGGCCCTGGCCCTGCTGCCGCGGCAGGACATCGATATGAAGATGGGAGGGATAGGCGGCGAGGAGGTCGCTCGGCGCACGCGGCGGATGATGGATCAGGCTGGCCGCCCGTTCGTCCGCGGTGCGCTTGCCGGCCGGGATGTCGCTGGGATCGCGATAGCGTTGCCGCAATGCCGGCCACCATTCCCGTTCAAGCCGATCTTCGAAGGCGGCCGTGTCGAGAACGCCGAGGGTGAATCCACAGACGCCGTCCCGGTCTTCGGCTACAAAGGCCAATTCCGGCGCAAGACGCCCATAGGCGCCGGCATAGAGGTCGCCCAGGATATTTCGCTCCCGATAGAGGGGCGTCGCATCTTTGCCGTTGTCGCCGACCAGCAGACAGATCTCGTAGATCTCAGCCAGATCAGCCGGGCGATAGTCGCGAATGATGGGTATCATGGTCGCCTTCGACCCCACGGCTATCCGGTTGCGGTCGGCCACTTCTGCCTCAATCGTCACGGCCGGGCTTGTCTTACGGCTGTCCGGTTCGGGCCGGCAAGCCCTACTCCTTATACCGTCATGGTCGGCGAAGGCCGACCATCCACGAGTTTGCCAACCTTTGATCCGATTTCCGCCTTGGTTGTCCATCACCGCCCGATCTGATCGAGGACAAGCGGGTCGGTGCGACTGCAAGCATTTTGACACGGAGGACGCGGAGTTGACGAAGGAGATGCACGGAGAAGTGGAAGTGCAGGGGTTAAGGGCCTTTCTCCTCCGTGATCTCCTATAATCTCCGCGGCCTCCGTGTGGCATTTCTTGCTTTGTAACCACAAGGCTTGTGACCAATCGCAAGGCAGAAGAAAGACCGAGCTCTTGGCCGGCAAACTCGTGGATGGTCGGCCTTCGCCGACCATGACGGTTGAGAAGGCGAGGCTCGCTGAGCTCAACCGGACAGCCGTGGGCTTGTCGCGGCCATTCCCGCTATGTCTCCGCAGTCAGTGATAATGCGGCAGCAGATTGCCGTGGGCGGTGATCAAGGCATCGACCAGTTCCCTGATCTCATCCAGGGAGAGCTCGGCCGCCGTATGCGGATCGAGCATCGCGGCGTGATAGATATGCTCGCGCTTGCCGCTGAGCGCCGCGGTGACGGCCATCTCCTGGACATTGGTACTGAGCCGCATGATGCCGGCGAGCTGCCCCGGGACGCGGCCGACGCGGATCGGCTGGACGCCGTTTCGATCGACATGGCACGGCACCTCGACGGCGCATTCCGGCGGCAGGTTTTCGATCAGCCCGTTGTTGCGGGTGTTGCCGTAGATGAGATTGTGCTGGCCGGTCACCATGGCATGGATGATGGCGGCCGCATATTCGTTGCTCTTGCAGACTTCGAGCGGCTTCTCCTTGTCCTCGAGCTCGCCGCGCAGCCGGTGCCAGCCGGCGACCTGCCTTTCGCAGCGCCTGATATATTCATCGAGCGGAACGGAGAATTTCTGCAGCAGATCGTCGCGGCCGCGCTTGATGAACCAGGAATTGTATTCGGCGAAATGCTCGCTGGATTCGGTCACGAAATGCCCGAACTGCTTCATGGTTTCGAAGCGGACCGCATCCTTGGCCGGATAAGCGCCGTCTTGGGCCATCTGGCGCAGGCGGGGATAGAGATCCTCCTGCGTTCCGTTGCCATGGCGCTTCTCGAATTTGAGAAAGAAGGCGACATGGTTGAGGCCGGCACAGAGGAAATCGATGTCGGCGATCGGCTCGTCGAGGCAGCGCGCGAGATGCGCCGAGGTCTCCTGGACGCTGTGGCACAGGCCGACATAGCGGATGTCCGGCGCCGCCTGGGCGACCGCCCAGGTATTCATCGCCATCGGGTTGACGTAGTTCATCATCAAGGCGTCGGGACAGAGCTCGCGCATGTCACGGCAGATGTCGAGGAGCACGGGAATCGTGCGAAGCGCACGGAAGACTCCGCCGATCCCCAAGGTGTCGGCGATGGTCTGGCGGAGGCCGAATCGCTTGGGAATCTCGAAGTCCGCCACGGTCGCCGGCCGATAGCCGCCGATCTGCATCATCAGGATCACGAAATCCGCGCCGTTCAGCGCCTTGCGGCGGTCGGTCGTCGCCGAAACCCGCAGCTTCTGGAGGCCGAGGGTGTCCGCGATCCTCCGGGCCACGACTTCGGACGTCCCCAGACGTTCGGGATCGATGTCGTGCAGACGGATGTCACTGTCCGCAAGTTCGGGATTGCTGAGCACATCGCTCAGGATGTTCTTCGCGAAGACCGTGCTACCGGCGCCGATCAAGCAAATCTTGGCCATGGGCGGAATCCCCGAAAAAAGGGAGCGATAAGAGCAGCAGCAGATGCCCCGCATCTAAGCCTGCCGGTCTCGTTACGTCAATATCGATCATAGTTGTGATTGACTGTGATCGGTTTCCATGAATACTTGACCAAAAGCGATCACGACGATCCTCAAGGGAATGGGATGAGTCCGACCGCAGGGATGCAGGGCGAACGTCTCGACGCCATACGCAGCCACCTCTACGCGCATGGCTTCTCGACGATTCAGTCCTTGGCTGATTCGGTCGGGGCTTCCCTCGCGACGATCCGGCGCGATCTGCAGGTGCTCGAGCGCGAGGGCTCGATCGATCGCGTCCACGGCGGGGCGCGGATCGCCGAGGGATCCTCCGTCGAGGTG
>DATHQQ010000320.1:0-11302 GCA_035482595.1 Verrucomicrobiia bacterium | reverse complement strand
CTCATGGACACGGGTATGCAGCGTGCCGCCGAAGGCGACGTTCAGCTCCTGGATGCCGCGGCAGATGCAGAAGAGCGGCAGGCCGTCCTCGACCGCGGCGCGGATCAGCGGCAGGGTCGTGGCGTCGCGCTTGGGATCCTGGGGGCTGTCGGGCCGGTCGGGCGCCCCGCCATAGAGGTTTACCGCCACATTGGAGGGGCTGCCGGTGACCAGCAGGCCGTCCAGCCGGCGCACGAGATCGCGCGGATCGAAGGCATCGCCCAGCGCGGGGATCAGCATCGGCAGGCCGCCCGCGCCAAGCCCGACACCGGTGATGTATTTCTCGCCCACCATATGGAAGGGATGCCCGTCCAGGTCGCGCGCGCAGACCGGGATGCCGATGAGCGGGCTGTGGCTGTCGAACTTCATGCTGGCTCCTGCAGGCATTGCTACAGATCCATTACTACGGATTCACTGCTTCGGATTCATGTAACAGCGAGGCGCTGGCTTGGCAATGTGGCGACAGCGTTGCATGCCTTGCTTGGCAAGCCGCGGGGCGCCGGACATAGTCGGGCCCCATGTCCGACCCGGTATCCGACCTCCTGGCTTACAAGGGTGCCCTGGTGGGCATCTGGCTCGCGGGGCTTTTCCTGGCGGAGCGATTCTGGCCGGCCGCTCCCCTGCCGGCGGCGGTCGCCCGGGCGCCCCTTGCCCGGCTGGCGCGCAATCTCGCCCTGGCCGCGATCAATTTTCTGTTATCGCCCTTGGTGATCCTGCCCCTGACCGCGCTCGCCACCGGCCATGCGCTCGCCTGGCGTCCGGTCTGGTGGCGAGGCTGGCCGGGCCTGGCGCTCGATCTGCTGCTGCTCGATTTCCTGATCTATTGGTGGCACCGGGCCAATCACCGGTGGCACCCCCTCTGGCGCTTCCATCTCGTCCATCACCTCGACCGGATCCTGGATTCCACCTCGGCGCTGCGCTTTCATTTCGGCGAGGTGCTGATCTCGGCCGCGGCCCGGGCCGGCGCGATCCTGCTGCTGGGCTTTCCGTTCCTCTCGATCGTCGCCTTCGAAACCCTGCTGCTGATCGCCACGATCTTTCATCACTCGAACCTCCGCCTGCCCCCTCGGCTGGAAGCGGCCCTGGCGAACCTCGTCATCACCCCCTCGATCCATTGGGTCCATCATCACCGCCGCCGGGTGGACACGGATTCCAACTACGGCACCGTCTTCAGCTTCTGGGACCGTCTCTTCGCCAGCCGGAGCGCGGCACGGCGCTCGCCGGAGATGGAGATCGGGGTGGAGGGCGCCGACGAGCTGGATTTGCCCGGCTTGCTGCTGCGGCCGGTCAGGGCGGGTTAGAGATTGGGCGGCGGCAGGGCGAGGCGTTGATCTAGGGCGCTTCGGGCATGGGAGAGAGCATGCAGCCCGGGGCGCGGGGATCCCGGCAGCAGGCGGCAAGCGCCGCAACGCTCCCAGCATAGATCGCGTCCCACTGCCGCTCGCTGTGCAGGTCTCCCGGGGGCATCCAATGGGACTGGGGAAAGCGCTTGCCCCACTCGTCCAGCCCCTCGGTCGGCGTCGCGCCGACGGCCTGGAGCATGAGCCGGCGGCAGGAGTTCATGCTGCCGATGCGATGGCAGGCCGTGCAGGTATTGTCGCGCGTCGCGATGCTCCGGGGCTCGGGCCAGGCCTTGAAGGCCTCGCCGATGTCATTGGCATATCGGCCGAAGGGATCGGCGGGGAGGAGCCCGGTCTGCGCCGCGAAGGGGCTGTAGAGGAAGGGCCCGGCATCATGGCAGAAGACGCAAGTGGCCTTCGCCGTCTCGGCCGGCGGGTTCCAGAAATCTCGCGCCCGCTGCCCGTCGCCGGGCGAAGGCACATGGCGCCCGTCGAGGCCGTGCTCGGTCGTCAGCGGCAGGGGGGCCATGGCCTGAAACCAGCAGGTGCTGCCGCTCGCCACGCCATGCAGGACGATATCGACCTCGTCATAGAGGTAGGTTCCGGCCGGCCGCAGGATCTTCTGCCGGCAAATCGCCGAGATCTGCGCCGTCGAATCGTCGCGCAGTTTCAGCATCCGCGAATGGGGCATGCATTGCCCGTCGGTCGTCTCTCCCGGGGTCGGCGGGAGCAAGGAGGGCCGGTCGCAGCTCATGCCCGGCGCGTAGCTGGCGGGGAACTTGCCGTCGACGGTGATGGGGATCTCGGTCCCCCGGGTGCAGTCGAAGGCGGGGACGGCGGCGATCCGGGCCGCGCATTCCTGGGCATAGCCGGTGATGTCCTGACTCAGCGCGGGACCCCCGCAGAGCTGGGCCAGGATCACGGCGAGCAGGCCGGCAGACCTCATGGCGCCAGGCCCAGCTCGGCCAGCACAACGGCCCTTATGGCGGCGTGGTAGCGGACATAGCCGGTGCAGCGGCAGATATGAGCGCCGCAGGCCTCCGCGATGGCGGCATCGATCCGGTCGCGGCCCACCGGCGCCCGCCACAGGCGGTCGAGCAGGATATGGGCCGCCATCAGGAATCCGGGCGTGCAATAGCCGCATTGGAAGGCGAAATAAGTGAGGAAGGCCTGCTGCAGGGCGCTGAGGCGCTCGGAGCTGCCCAGGCCTTCGACGGTCGTGACGCTTTGGCCGTTCAGCTCAACGGCGGGCGTCGAGCAGGCGACAATGGGGATCAGCGGGCTCTCGCCGCTCGGCTGCACCGCAACCGTGCAGGCCCGGCAGACGCCGATGCCGCAGCAGAATTTGGTCCCCGTCAGGCCGAGGTCTTCCTGCAGCCAGTCGAGCAAGGAAAGATCCGCCGGCACATTGCCCCGATGGAGCGTGCCGTTGATCGTCACCGCAATTTCCCGGTCGTCCGCCGCCATCAGCCGAGCGCCTTTCGGATCTTCTCCGGCGTGAGGGGCAGGTCGCGGAAGCGCTGTCCCGTCGCATGGGCGACCGCATTGGCGATGGCCGGGGCGATGGGGCAGAGGACCGCCTCGGCGATGCCCTTGCCCGTATCCTCCGTCGCCGGCAGCAGATCGAGCCCGATCCTGCCCAGGGGCATGTCGCCCCATCGGGCGACATGGTAGCGATCGAGATTCCAGCGCCCGCTCCCCGCACCATCGCCCAGCAGCGGCAGATCCTCGAGCAGGGCATAGCCGATCCCCATGGCGACGGCGCCTTCGGATTGCCCCGCGACGAGGTCCTGCTGGATGATCCGCCCGGCATCGAGGAAGGATTGCATCGCGGTCACCGCGACCCGGCCGGTCCGCCGGTCGATCTCGACGGCGGCGAGTGCGCCGGAGGAGGCGTAGAGGCTGCGGCCGTAGTTCGCAGAGGCTGGCGTCGGCGGGGTGGTGTTGCGCCGCTCGTGGATGGTCCAGCTCGTCGCTTGCGCGCGGCGGGTCGAGAGGCCGTCGAGCGGGCAGCGCCGGCTCACGCCGTCGAGCAGAAAATCGGCGCTCACCCAATCGCCCTGGGAATAGGCATGCACCATCATGGCGGCGAAGCCGTTGTCGGCATGGAGCTGCCGCGCGATCTTTGCCAGGGGAAGCGGCGGCAGGTTCGGGGCCGTCAAGTTTCCGTCCTGCCAGCGGGCGCTCGACCCGAGGGAGGCCGGGGCGATGGCCCAGAGCTTGCAGGCCGCGGGCAGCAGCCCCGCCTCGAAAAGCAGCCGCGCGGCCTGCTCGACGGCATGCACCTGATGAAAGCCGGTCAGGCAGGCGCTGGAGGATTGCATGAAATCCGCGGTCCAGCGCGGATCCTCCCAGGGATTTCCCGGCGGTGTCGTATCCGACTGCAGGCCGAGGGCGGCGAAATGCGCCGCGGCACCCATCTCGACCGCCCGCGCATTGGCGCCCAGGTGGCGTGCCGTGCTGAGGGCGAGCGAGGTCGCCGAGCCATTTCCCATGTCGATGCAATTGCTCCGCACCGTGAGGCTGCCGTCTGCGGCGATGGCGACCTCGGCCATGACGCCGTCGCTGCCGGTGCCATAGGCCTGGTTGGCGAGTGCGAATCCGACGCCATAGAGCCTCGAGTCCGAATCCCGGGCCCGCTTCATCGCGGCGCGATCCGCCCAGAGCGGATGGCCGCGGGCGCGCTCGCAGATCTCCGCCAACCGCATATCGTGAATGAGGGGCGCGCCGGTCACCGTCCGGTCGCCGGTCAGCAGCACATTGCGCTGGCGCAGCTCGATGGCATCGAGCTCGAGCGCCTGCGCCGCTTCGTCCACCAGGCATTCGATGGCATAGAAGGCCTGGGGGCCGCCGAAGCCGCGCATGGATCCCGCGACGACCCCCGCGCTCGGCACGGCCGCGGCGTCGATCATGACCTTGTCGAAGCGATAGCCGCCGCCGCCGGTGAAGGCGGCGAGCTCGGCGACCCATTGGCTGTAGTTGTTGGCCCCGCCGGCCTGCAGGCTCATCCGGCTCGCAATCGCCTGGAACCGGCCGGCGGAATCGACCGCGAGACGCTGCTCGATGACGCTCCCCAGCTGCTTCAGCCCGGAGGCGAATTGCTCGAAGCGGTCGTTGGCGATGCGCACCGGCCCGTCGGCATAGGCGGCGGCCAGCGCCAGCAGCACGGGAAAGGCCGAGGTGTCGCGGCCGCCGAAGCCGCCGCCGGGATAGCAGGCATTCAGCACCACCTTGGCGAGTCGGATCGGGCAATGCCGATCGGCGAAAAGGCCCAGCGTGGTGGCGATATCGCCATTGGTCGATTGGGTGCCCAGGACCAGATGCAGCGTGCCGCCCGCGGCACCGGGCTCGAGCCAGGCCAGGCCCGATTCCGGCTCCATGAACATCGGGTCGAGGACCTGGGTCGTATAGCTGCCAGAAAAGCGCCTGAGCCCAGGCTCATTCATCAGCGCCTCGATCTTCACCCGCAAGGCGCGCGCGGCGGTGTCGGCGGGCGTCGGTGTATCGGCAAAGGGATTGCTGGGACCGTTCAGGACCTGGGAGAAGGTCTCGATGCTGTCCTCGACATAGCGCGTGAGAAAAGTGGCCGGCGGATAGGGCTTCGGCGCCGGCGGCGGCTTTGCCGCGGCCCCATAGCGCAGGATGTCGTCATTGAACTGGAGCTCGCGGCGCGCCCGGCGCCAGGTTTCGAAATCCTCGAAGATCAGGATCGCGACGGGCTGCCCGAAATAGGTCGCCGCCTCGCCCGCCGGCACGAGAAGCCCGGGCGAGCCACTTGGCAGGACCATGGTGCCACCGGGCAGGGAGATCCTGTCGGCGGCGAGATCGCCATGCTCGATCTTGCGCAGCGGCTGCAGCGCCGCCGGCAGGCTCGAGAGATCGATACCCTGGAAGACGCGGTCGACGGACGTGGCCCGCAGGACCATCGCGACGCGCTCGCTGGCCGGCCAACCGTCCATGTCCCGGGCCCGGAAATCGCGGCCATAGATCTTCTGGCCCGTGACCTTGGCGGGCCCGTCGATGCGCGAGCGTGCCTTTCCCGGGCTCTGCGACCAATCATGGCCCGGCGCGGCCTCGGCAAAAGCGAGCCTGGTGAAGACGACCGTGAGGGCGGCGCCCGCGGCTGTCTGCAGGAACTCTCGTCGGGTGGGAGTGAATAGGCCGCTCATCTGCTGAGAGCGGACGATAGCACAGCCGCTCTCGTGCTGGGTGATCGCGGGTCTCTATGACGGCGATGGCAATACCGCTATCGCCGCGCAAGCAGTGCGACCCGCCGCACGCTTCCCCCGAGGCAATCAATGTGGCAAATTCACCCGGAGTGCTGTCCCGTCCCGACGGCGGAGGGATCTGGACTCTGGGTGGAGCAGGAGCAAATTCTTCCGAGATTGCAGGAAATCTTTCGCGACATTCTCGACGACGACGCACTTGTTTTGACTCGAGCGGGGAGGCCGAGAGCGTCAAGGGTTGGGATAGCGAGGCTCATCTCCGTCTCATGATCGCCACCGAAGCGGCATTTGCCGTCCGCTTCGAGGCGAAGGAGATCGACAGCCTATCCAATGTTGGAGCCTTGGCGGACCTGATTCGTCGCAAGGTCGGATAGGGCGCTACGGGCAGATCCTCAACCCAGATCTTCGCTGATGCATCTCGAGACTGGCGATCTCATCCTCGCCAGTGCCCGGCCGGCCTCTTCAGCAGATTGAAATTGGTTGTATGCATAGTGGGGATGATTGTGCCAGTGGGAGACGTGATAAGGGCGACACCTCACCATATCGGGTGTGCCGTCAAGCGACTGGAGGACGGACGGGCGACCTACGGAGGTGCGCTGGGTTTGAAACGAAGAACGCGCGTATTCGATATTACTAGTCAGCATGTGCGCATATGCTTCGTCGAACTGGCGGATCGCTTCTACCTTGAGTTCGTAAGTCCGCTCGACGACAGGGCCCGTCTAGGGCGGTTTCTCCAGATCGGATTCTACCATCTCTGTTTTTTGGTCGACGACTTGGCCAAGGCACGAGAGCAACTGACAACTGAAAAGTTCGTGGCGCTTCCCGCATTCGAATCGGAGGCCTTCGCCGGGAATCTTTGTCAGTTCTTTCTGAGCCCGCAGGACCATCTTATCGAACTCGCGCAGATGCCAGCCCACGACTTTGCCACCTATTTTTCCGCAAATCTCGAAGAGGAGGCCGGCGCGTGAGTGCCGCCGACGACCCTTAGTAGACGCGCATATATGATGCCACTCGGTGCCGCGAAGCCAAGCCGCAGGCGCTCAATTGAATCGGGTCCCGATGCACCCGGTATTGGCGGCCCATCATCGAGGGAGACTGCGGGCAACGAGGCAGCGCATCCGAGGCAGTTGCAGGGTGGCGAAAATCAGCGCCGGTGCAGCGGCCAATACCTCAGCCCATCGGAGGCGGCGGCAATAATGCTATGCCGTATAAGCCGCATTCCCTCCCCCCGGCGAAAGCCGGGGTCCAGGGGCGAGCAACACAACGGCGATCGAGAGCGCTCTACCCCTTACCGCCGTTACCCCCGCCGCGCATCTTGCGGGTCTGGGGGGTGGCGAAGAGGTCGTTGGGGAGCTCGGCGCCGAAGACGGCGTCCTGCAGCGCGATGGCCACCTCGGTGCCGCGGGAATCGCGGATGATCCATTGCTTCAGCACCAGCGGATCGTCGGCGAAGGTAAGCGAGGCCTGGCCGGCATCGGGATTGGCGGTCTGATACATCGAGAGCCGGATGGCGCCGGGCGAGCGCTCGATGGCGGTCACCGTGATCTTCGAGCTGAAGACGATGGTCTGCTGCACCAGGAACCAGATCGGCGTCTGGTCGATGGGGATCTGGGTCAGCTGGTCGAGCTCGCTGTCGTAGTAATCCACCCAGGTCCCGTCGGAGACCAGCAGCACCGGGACCGGCGGCTCGTATTCGACGCGCAGCAGCCCCGGCCGGCGCAGGTAGATCTTGCCGAAGGAGAGCGCCCCGCCGGAGGCGACCTGCTGGAAGCGGGCGCTCATGCTGCGGATGCTGTCGAGATAGCCGGCCACCCGCTTCAGATCGGCCTGATCCTCGGTGGAGAGCTGCATCGGCGCATCCGCCGCCAAGGCACCATGGGCGCCGAGAACCCCCGCCGCCGAGATCAGCGCGAGGCTGCCCAGGAGGCGGCGGCGGGTGAAGCTGCCGAAAGCCGGCATCGTGGGAAGCTGAAGCTTATGGGTCATTCCATTCCGTCGCTGTTGCGGGCCAGAACCTCGCGCTTGCCGACATGGTTGGCAGGGCTGACGACGCCCTCCTTCTCCATGCGCTCGATCAGGCGGGCCGCGCGGTTATAGCCGATTTGCAGATGCCGCTGGACGAAGCTCGTCGATGCCTTGCGCTCGCGGGAGACAAGCTGGACCGCTTTGTCATAGAGGTCGTCGCCGCTGCCTTCCTCGCCGCCCAGCCCGTCCGAGCCCTCGGGCTCCTCTTCCTCGCGGGTGACGTCCTCAATATAGGCGGGCGTGCCCTGGTCTTTAAGGTGCCGCACCACGGATTCGACTTCCCCGTCCGACACGAACGGACCATGAACGCGCGTGATGCGCCCGCCCTGGCCCATGTAGAGCATGTCGCCCTGGCCCAGCAGTTGCTCGGCCCCGGGCTCGCTGAGGATGGTGCGGCTGTCGATCCGGCTGGTGACGTGGAAGCTGACCCGGGTCGGGAAATTGGCCTTGATGGTGCCGGTGATGACGTCGACCGAGGGACGCTGGGTCGCCATGATGATGTGGATGCCGGCGGCCCGCGCCATCTGCGCCAGGCGCTGCACCGCGGCCTCGATATCCTTGCCGGCAACCAGCATCAGATCGGCCATCTCGTCGACCACGACCACGATGAAGGGCAGCGGCGAGAGGTCGAAGGCCTGTTCCTCATAGATCGGTGCGCCGGTCTCGGGATTGAATCCGGTCTGGACCTTGCGGGTCAGGGTCTCGCCCTTGGCGGCCGCCTGCTCGACCCGCTGGTTGTAGCCCTCGATATTGCGCACGCCGAGCTGGGACATCTTGCGGTAGCGGCCTTCCATCTCGCGCACGGTCCATTTCAAGGCGACGATGGCCTTGCGGGGATCGGTGACCACGGGCGCCAGAAGATGTGGAATTCCGTCATAGCCGGAGAGTTCCAGCATCTTCGGGTCGACCATGATGAATTTGCAGCGGTCCGGCGGCAGGCGGTAGATCAGCGACAGGATCATGGTGTTGATCGCCACCGACTTGCCCGAGCCGGTGGTGCCGGCGATGAGCAGATGGGGCATGCGCGCGAGATCGACGATCACCGGCGAGCCGCCGATGTCCTTGCCAAGCACCAGCGCCAGCTTGGCCGCCGTGCGCTCGTAATCCTCCGACGCCAGCAGCTCGCGCAGGCCCACGGTCTCCCGGATGCGGTTGGGCAGCTCGATGCCGATGACGCTCTGCCCCGGGATCACCGCGATGCGCACCGAGACCGAGCTCATGGAGCGCGCCACGTCGTCGGCCAGGCCCACGACGCGGCTGGTCTTGGTGCCGGGCGCGGGCTCGAGCTCGTAGAGCGTCACCACTGGCCCGGGGCGGACCTTCACGATCTGGCCCTTGACCCCGAAATCCTGCAGCACCGATTCCAGCAGCCGGGCATTCTTCTCCAGCGATTCCTCGTTCACCTTCTGCGCGCCGCGGTCCTTGGCCGGCGGATGCAGCAGGTCCAGCGGCGGCAGGCTGTATTCGGCATTGGGCACGAGATCCAGCGTCGCCTGGCCCGCCTTGACCGCGCGCTTGCCGGGCCGCGGACGCTGCTTCTGCGGCTCGACCAGAGGCTCGGCCTCGACGCGGGGCGCCCGCGCCGGGGGCTCGGGCGCCACATTCGGCATCAGGGAGAGGGGCTGGTCCGCCTCCTCGTCCTCCTCCGAATAGTCGTCGAGAGCGGGCTCCATCCGCCGCGCATCCTCGTAGCGCTCGGCGCGCAGCTCGGCCGCCTTCTCGGCGCGCCGGGGGCGGAGCCACCGGATGATGGCGCTGGTGCGGGTCGAGACCTCGCTGCCGGCCGCGACGACGGCCTTGCCGGCCTGGTGGTAGCGCCGCCAGGAGACGCCAAGCGCAAAGTAGTAGAGCGGCAGCGCCAGGATCAGGCAGACGAGCTGCAGGACCCAGACCGGCGCCAGGCCCATGGGCAGGAGCCCCATCAGCGTGCCGCCGCCGAACAGAAGCTGGCCCAACGCCCCGCCCAGGCTGACGGTGAAGGGCCAGGCGCCCGACGATGGGACGAGGCCGAGGCCGAGGGAGGCCGCCAGCAGCGAGGCCGGCAGGAGGAGCAGGCGCAGCCACCAGGGGTTGGCGGGACGGTGGCGGATCAGCTTCACCGCCCAGACGCCGAGGGCCGCCGCCAGCATGAAGCTCGCCAGCCCGAGGCTCTGCAGGCTGAGGTCGGCGAAATAGGCGCCGGGCACGCCCAGGAGATTCTGCACCGGCCCGTCGGTGGCGAGATTGAAGGAGGGATCGCTCCGGCTCGCCGTCAGCAGCGCTACCAGATAGGCGGCGGCCAGGACGAAGAGGAGAATGCCGACGGCCTCCTCGAAGCGCCGGCGCAGGAAGACGCGGGTCCTCGCCGGCACGAAGCCGGTGGTGGTCTGGTCGGTCATAAGGCCGCCGCCATGTCATCCCGGGAGTCGGACTCAGGCCGGGAGTCGGACTCAGGCGGCGTCAGCACCCGGACCAGGCGGGTCAGGCCTTCCTCGACCACCTCGGGCTCATGCACCAGGGCGACGCGGATATAGGGGGCGCCAGGGTTGCGGCCCTCGGCATCCGGCCGCGCCATATAAGCGCCGGGGAGGACGCGCAGACCCGCCTCAGCCCAGAGGCGCTTGGCGGCAGCCTCGCCGTCGCCCACGTCCAGCCAGAGAAAGAACCCGCCCGCCGGTGCGACGAAGCCGAAGCGGTTGCCCAGCAGGCGCTCGGCGATGGCGAAGCTGCGGCGATAGCGCTCGCGGCCCGCCTCGACATGGCTCTCCTCGCGCCAGAGGGCGGCCGACGCGGCCAGCGCCGGGAAGGAGGGCGCGCTGCCGCCGAAATTCACCAGCTGGGTTACCCGCCTGATCAGCCGCCGGTCGCCGGCGATGAAGCCGGAGCGCAGGCCAGGTGCCGCCGAGCGCTTGGAGAGGGAATGCAGCACGATCAGATTGTCGAGGCTGCCCTCGGCCACTTCCAGGGCGCCGGCCGGGGGCTGGCCGCGATAGATCTCGGCATAGCATTCGTCGAAGGCGATGGCGAAATTGTGCTTGCGGGCGAGGCTCACCCAGCGCGCCAGGTAGTCGCGCGAGGCGACCGCCCCTTGCGGGTTGGAAGGGGAGCAGACATAGGCCAGCGCCGTGCGGGCGAGGGTCGCCGCGTCGACGAGCTCGGGCTCGGGCAGGAAGCCGTTGGCCGGCGTCGCCGGCAGGAAGATGGGCTCGGCCCCGGCGACCGCCGCGGCCCCGGCATAGACATGGTAGAAGGGGCTCGGCATCAGCACGGCCGGCCGCGGACCTTTGCCCTGCCATTCCGGCACGGCGGCCAGCGCCAGATGGAACAGGGCCTCGCGCGTGCCGGCGCAGGGCATGATGTCCTGATCCGGGTCGAGGAAGCCCTCGGCCAGGCGATATCGGCGCTGCAGCCAATCGCGCACGGCCCGGCGGAAATCCGGCGTGCCGGCGGATTGCGGATAGCGCGACCACTCGGCCTTGTGGCGCTCCAGGATCTCGGCCAGGAAATCGGGCGGGGCGGCCTGGGGCTCGCCCACGGAGAAGGCCAAGGTCGGCCCGCCCGGTGTCACGCCCTCCAGCAGGGCGTTCAGCCGCGTGAAGGGATGGAATTTCAGCAGCGAGTCGAGCCGGTCGGTCACGGCGCCCAATCAGTCGTTATCCCGACGGCGCACATGCACTCGCACCGCCGGCCGAT
>DATHQQ010000319.1:0-3691 GCA_035482595.1 Verrucomicrobiia bacterium | reverse complement strand
GATGACGAAGCGCGCCGTCACCTGCATCCCCGCCCAGACGTCTGGGTCGGTCAGGATGTCCTGGTACTGCCGGATGCCGATCCAGCGGATGGGCGCATTGGGGCGGTTAGCCCGGTAGTTGGTGAAGGAGAGCAGCACCGCCCAGATCAGCGGGAAGATGTTGATCGCCACCAGCACCAGCATGGTGGGTCCGATGAAGAGCCAGGCGATGCCCTTGTCGGAGAGACCGCGCATGCGGCGCGCGAAGCTCGGCGGCGTCGCCTCGGCCAGCTGTCCCATCAAGGTGGTTTTTTCAGCCATCTCGGTCATCGGGTCAGGACTCGATCGGGTCACTTTGATGTCAAAAGCTTTGCAAGGGTAAGCGGGCGGTCAAGGGCCGGCCTGACCCTCCCGCGCGGGCGGACCCGCGCGGGAGGTGGCTGGCGTCGAGGCTAGATCTTCCCTTCGTCCTGGAAGACCTTGGTCCAATCCTTGATCAGCTCGTCGAGGGCCTCCTTGGCCGTGCCCTTATCCGCGACCACGTAGTCGTGGATACGCTTCTGCATGTCGAGCAGCAGCTCGGCATAGGCAGGCTCGGCCCAGAAATCCTTCACCATGCCCATCGAGGTCAGGAAGTCGGCCGCGAAGGGGGCGCTGGCCGGGAAGCCCGGATCCATCAGCACCGATTTGGCGCAGGAATAGCCGCCGAGCTCCCACCACTTCTTCTGCACGTCGGGCTGGGCGAACCACTTCATGTAGTTGAGCGCGTCATCCTTCTTGTCGGAATAGGAGACGACGGAGATGCCCTGGCCGCCGAGCTGGGTGAAGTGGTCCTTCTCGGCGGGATTGACGAAGAAGCCGATCTTGTCGCCGCCGACATTCGGGTCCTTGTACAGGCCCGGGAAGAAGGCGAACCAGTTCATCATCATGGCGACCTGGCCCGACTTGAAGGCGTCGAGGCCCTCGGACATATAGCCGTTGCTATAGCCGGGAGGCGTGCAGCATTTGTAGACCGATTTGTAGAACTCCAGGCCCGCGACGGCGCCCGGCGAGTTTACGAAGCCTTCCATGTGATAGGGATGCTTCGGGTCCTCGTACTGGAAGCCCCAGTCGTAGAGGGCGTTGGTGACGCCCATGGTGATGCCTTCCGAGCCGCGCTCGGTGAAGATGGCGGCGCCATAGACCGTCTTGCCGTCGATCTGACGGCCCTGGAAGAACTCCGCGACCTGCTTCAGCTCGTCCCAGGTCTTCGGCGGGGCGAGGTCACGGCCGTACTTCTTCTTGAACTCGGCCTGGATCTCAGGCCGCGAGAACCAATCCTTGCGATAGGTCCAGCCGACGGCATCGCCCATGGCCGGGAGCGCCCAGTAGTTCGGGGTGTTCTTCGGCCATTCGGAATAGCCAAGAACGGTCGCCGGCATGAAGTCGTCCATCTTGATGCCGTTCTTGTCGAAGAAGTCGTTGAGCTTGACGTAGTGGCCGTTCTCGGCCGCGCCGCCGATCCATTGGCTGTCGCCGATGATCAGATCGCAAAGCTTGCTGTGGGAATTGAGCTCGTTCAGGAACCGGTCGGCATAGCTGGTCCAGGGCACGAACTCGTATTTCATCTGGATGCCGGTCTTGGCCGTGAAATCCTTGGAGAGTTCGACCAGGGCATTGGCCGGGTCCCAGGCCGCCCAGCAGAGGGTCAGGGTCTTGTCCTGAGCCTGCGAGGTCGCCGGCACCAAGGCACCGGCTGCCGCGACGGCCGTCGCGGCTAATAGCGTCTTCCACATGCGCATCTTTTTCCTCCCGAGGTTTGTCTTGACGGCGGGTCTTCCCGCTCACCCTTCGCGTATCAGCCGGAGTAGGTCGCTTCGATATCTCCGCCAACAATCTTCCGCCGACCCCCACGCACCGATACGCATCGGCGAGCCCGACATAAACTATACTGAACTAAACTAAACAAATGTCAAGCCGCTCCCGCAAGGCACAACAAAGACGTAGGAAGATCTGGTGCCGCAGGCGGTTTCCACCCCGCTCCCGCTCTGCTAGGCTCGGTTGAGAAAGGCGATGAACTGAACACTTTCGGGAGGATACGCCGATGGCCGCGACCATCTTCGCCAATGTCAGGATCATCGATGGCAGCGGCGTTCCGCCCTTCTCCGGCGAGGTCCGTGTCGAGGGCGATCGCATCGCGGCGCTGGCGCGGGACGGCGCCCAGCTGCCCCGCGAGGGTGCCCGCATCATCGATGGCGCCGGTGCGACGCTGATGCCGGGCCTGGTCGAGGCCCATGCCCATGTCAGTTTCGCCGATCTGCCCGATATCGCCGCACTCGGCGATATTCCGCCGGAGGAGCACACCCTGCTCGCCGCCGCCAATGCCAAGCTCTATCTCGATCGCGGCTTCACCAGCCTCAACTCCATGGCCTCGGCCAAGCCGCGCCTCGACATCGTGATCCGCAATGCCATCGACGCCGGCAAGATCCCCGGCCCCCGCATGCTCGCCGCCACGCCGGAGCTGACGCCCAGCGCCGGGCTCGGCGATGTCAGGCTCTACCATCGCGATCGGGAATCACTCGCGGTCGTCTGCGACGGCGCCGATGAGTTCCGCAAGGTGGCGCGCATCTTCGTGCGCGAGGGCGTGGACACGCTGAAGATCAACCCGTCGGGCGACGAGCTGATCCCCCATGCGCGCGCCGAGCGGACCGTGATGACGGAGGCCGAGATCGAGGCGGTCTGCGATGTCGGCCAGGCCTTCGGCAAGCGCGTCGCCGCCCATGCCCGCAGCGCCCGGTCGGTCGAGCTCTGCGTCAAGCACGGCGTCGAGATGATCAACCACGCCACCTTCGCCGACGAGCGCGCTCGCGACGCGCTGGAGGCGGCCAAGGACTGGGTCTTCGTCATGCCCACCATCGGCATCAGCTACGCGACCCTGCATGAGGCCGCCGCCTGGGGGATCACCCCCGAGGTCGCCACCGCCATGGGGGTGCGCCGGGAGCTCGAGCTGGGCTCCCTGGCCATGCGCGACCTGAAGAAGCGGGGCGTGCGGATCCTGCCCGGCGGCGATTACGGCTTCGCCTGGAACAGGATCGGCGAGGACGCCCGGGATCTGGAGCATTTCGTCAGGCTCTTCGGCTTCACCCCCATGGAGGCCATCGTTGCCGCGACCCGCTGGGGCGGGGAGATCATGATGAAGCCGGGCGAACTCGGGATCGTGAAGGAGGGGGCGCTGGCGGACCTGCTCCTGGTCGACGGCGACCCCGTCGCCGACATCCGCATCCTGCAGCAATCCGACCGGCTTCTGGCCGTCATGAAGGCCGGGCAGTTTCACAAGGAAACTGCCCTGCATCAGCGCAAATCGCGGGCTGTGGCCTGAATGCTGGGCCGCGGGTAATTTGGACACATTGCGAACTATGCTCATTGACGCACCCCAGGCCGCAGACTAGATAAATGGAACCTTTGTCTCATCAGGGCTTTTAGAGTCTGGAAACAAAATGCGTTCCGCCGTTCTATCGGCATCCGCTGCTGAGATTGCATTCCGTGGAAGATGTCGGATCTGGAATCGGGGGATCCTATGAATTCTAGCCAGGTACGGCTCTCCAGAATGAAAGGGCAACACTCATGTCGAAGTCGGCCATCCGTCTGCTTCCACTCGCCTTCGGGCTCATCCTTCTCGGTGCCTGCACGCCGTCGAATGTCGCGCCCCATGGCGGACAGACCTTCCCGCTCG
>DATHQQ010000318.1:0-6267 GCA_035482595.1 Verrucomicrobiia bacterium | reverse complement strand
TCGCCACGAGGACATCATCCTCAACAACCAAGACCCCTACTGAGTATCGTCGCTTTGCCATGGCTCCCCAGGCTTCGGGCCCTACGGGCTCTGAATCAACGATTAGACCGACCGATGGTTCCCGCCGGTGCTACCCCCGCTCCCAGATTTTTGCGGGTGGGATGCATTCCGGGCCAAGAGGAAGGCCCAGCGCGGCCGGACGACCCATGGCACGCGGGTCATCGGGCTCGAAAAGAGCGGTGGAATCCAGCGAAGCCGCGGCATGATCACGGCCGTCGACGGCCGCAAGCTCGAGCGCCAGGCTTGCGGGCGCTATGCCTGTCTGCGGCGGTATTACGAGCGAATCTTGCCGGCGTCTAGCCGCCCGCGCCTCGCGGGGCGCCCGAGGATCGGAAACGATCCTGGCCCCGAGCGCGGGCCCTTGCCGCCTCAATTTCGCGATCGCGGGGCGGCGCGTTCGTGACGAGGGAATCGAGCAGCTCATGGGCGGCGTGAGCCACCTGATCCACCGCCCGGTTGAAGGCTAGCTCATTCGCCTTGGACGGCCGCGCGAAGCCGCTCAGCTTGCGGACGAATTGCAGGGCCGAGGCGCGGATCTCCTCCTCCGTCGCCGGCGGCTTGAAATTATGCAGCGTCTTGATGCTTCGACACATGAGGATCCTCCTCCCGGTCAACCATTGCCCATGCGCGGCCCCGTCCCCTGAAGCTGCTCGATCACCTCTTCCACCGGCCGGACCGAGCCCATATGGCCGCCGAGATCGCGATAGTCGTCGAGCCGCATCGTGAACTCGATCGGCGCGACGATGGCCGGGGTCGGCACATAGCCGAAGGCATTGTCCGGCATGGCCGAGACATCGACCATATAGGTGATGCCGCCCCCCGGCCAGATATAGACCGGCGCGCCACCGGAGGTGACGCGCACCAGGGCCTCCTTGATGGAGCGGGTGAGCCGGATGGGGTTCTCGGTGACGCCGGCGCGCAAGCTGCCGCCGGCCCCGGCCATGAACATCACGGTGGTCAGCGCCGGCTCGCAGTTTTCGCCAATGCGCGCTACCGCCTTCTGGATGGCTTCAGGCATCTCGGCGGACACGGGGCGCAAGCTCTCGTCGAGAATGAAATAGCCGGCATCCTCGCCGGTGGTGCTGACCATGAGCAGGCGCATGCCCGGCCAGGCGGTCTTGGGATCGATGCGCTCGATGATGGCGAGGGGATCGGTGACGTCGGTGCCGCCCCAGCCGAGCCCCGGGTTCGCCACCTGGAAATAGCGACCCGGCGTCGATTTGCGGCCGCGCACGCGAATGCCGGCGGGCCGCATCTCCAGGAAGCGGCCGGCTTGGTGCTCGGTCAAGACGCCGGTGATGTGGTCGTCGACGACGATGACCTCGTCGGCATGGCCCTGCCATTGCTTGGCGAAGATGCCGATGGTGGCGGAGCCGCAGCCGACCCGCATGCGCTCCTCCTGCGCCCCGTTGACGATGGGCGCGCGGCCCGCCTGCACGGTCAGTCTGGCGCCGCCGTCGATCACGAGCTCGACCGCGCCCTTGTTGGCGAGTGTCAGCATGGTCTCGCAGGCGACCACGCCTTCCTTCTTGCTGCCGCCGGTGAGATGGCGCACCCCGCCCAGCGCCAGCATCTGGGAGCCGTATTCCGCCGTGGTCACATGGCCGACCTGCTCGCCCTGGGCGCGCACGGCGGCCTGCTCCGCGCCGACGAAGCGGTCGGTGTCGATCTTCAGCTTGAGGCCGCAATAGCTGAAGATCCCCTCGGTCACCACGGTCACCATGTCGACATCGCCATGGCGGCTGGAGACGATGAAGGGCGCGGGCTTGTAATCGGGATAGGTGGTGCCCGCGCCGATGCCGGTGACGAAAGCTTCACCCCCAAAGGGCTCACCACCCGGCAGCAGCGTTCCCTTCCATTCCCCGGCGCCGAGGAAGGGCACCATGTGCCCCTGCTTCGCCTCGGTATGGGAGGCGATGACCATGGGATCCATGCGGGTCAGCACGCCCTCGACATTGCCGTAGCGGTCGCAGGCCCCGGTGCGCCCCGGCCGAATGCGGCAGAGCACGGGGCACGCGTCGCAGGTGATGATGCCCTCGGCAGCGTCCTTGGTCGCGACCTCGCTCATTCGGCGGCCCTCTGCGGCATGGCGGCCAGCACGCGCTCCGGCGTCGCCGGCACCCTTGTTACCCGCGCGCCCGTCGCGTGGTGGATGGCGCCCAGGATGGCCGGGGCCGTCGGGATCAAGGCCGGCTCCCCGATGCCCTTGGCACCATAGGGGCCCAGGGGCTCGCGATCCTCGATGATGATGACCTCGATCTCCGGCATGTCGCCGACGGTGGGGATCAGATAGTCGTGCAGATTCTCGCTGCGGCCCGGCAGATATTCCTCCATGAGGGCGAGGCCCAAACCCTGGGCGATGCCGCCATGGATCTGCCCTTCGACCTGGATCGGGTTGATGGCACGGCCCACGTCATGGGCGGCAATTATTCGGCGCACCTTGACGGTGCCGAGCTCGACATCGACCTCCACCTCCGCCATCTGGGCGGCGAAGCCATAGGTGGCATAGGGGATGCCCTGGCCATTTGCGTCCAGCGGGGTGGTGGGCGGATCGAAGCGCCCCTCCCCCAGCAGCACGTCGCCCTCGTCATTCAGGATCGGCAGGCGGGCAAGATCGACGGCCTGGGTATGGTCGTTCTCGCTCAGCGTCACCTGGCCATCGCCAATTGCGATCGTGGCCCCCGCGCCGACATTGGCCAGGCGCAGGAGCTTGAGACGCAGATCCTCCCCCGCTGCCTTGACCGCATTGCCGGAGACGAAGGTCTGGCGCGAGGCCGAGGTCTTGCCGCCATCCGCCGTCCGGTCGGTGTCGCCCATGACGATGCGGAAGGACTCGACGGGCACACCCAGGGCGTCTGCCGCCATCTGGGCCATGATGGTGTTGGAGCCTTGGCCGATATCGACGGCGCCGTTGTAAAGCGTCAGGCGGCCCTCGGCGGCAAGGCCGATGCGCATGGAAGAGGGATTGGCCAGCGAGGTATTGCCGATGCCGTACCACATGCAGCCGATCCCCACGCCGCGCTTCACGCGGCCCCTCTTCCGATTGGCCTCTTCGGCCGCGGCCCGCGCCTTGCGCCATTGGGGCCGCAAGGCCTCCAGGCATTTATCCAGCCCGGCGCTGGCCATGAGGCGCTGACCCGTCGCCGTCTCATCGCCCGCCCTTATGGCATTGAGATGGCGGAATTCCAGCAGGTCCATGCCCAGGCGGGCCGCGAGCTCATCCATCAGCGCTTCGTGCGCGATGGCCGCCTGGGGCACGCCGAAACCGCGGAAGGCGCCGGCGGGCGGGTTGTTGGTATAGACCGCCCGGGTCGCCGCGCGTGCATTGGGCACGGCATAGGGGCCGGTCGCATGGACCGGGACGCGATTGGCCACCGTCGGTCCCCAGGAGGCGTAGGCGCCCGTGTTGAAATCTCCTTCAAAATCAACGGCTGTGAGCTTGCCTTTGCTGTCACAGGCGAAAGACGCGCGGATCTTCGAGGGATGGCGCTTGGTGGTGCTTCGCATGGATTCCGGCCGGCTATAGGTGCAGCGCACGGACCGGTCCAGCCTCCAGGCGGCGAGCGCGATCAAGGGCTGGAGCGAGAGGTCGAGCTTGCCACCGAAACCGCCGCCGCAGGCCGAGGGGATGATGCGGATGCGCTCGCGCTCGAAGCCCATGATCAGGGCGACCTCGTCGCGGTCCATATAAGGGGTCTGGGTGCAGGCGAAGATCTCGATGCGATCGCCGACCCGCCGGGCATAGCCGGCCTCCGGCTCGATATAGGCGTGCTCGACGAAACCGGTCTCGAAGAAGCCCTCGGCCACCGCCTTTGCTTTCGCCATGGCCGCGGCCGGATCGCCCTTCTTGAGGAAGCCGCGAACCAGGACATTGTCGGGGCGGAAATCGTGGAGCACCGGCGCACCGGGCGTCAGCGCCGCCTCGGGCCCGAAGACCGGCGTCTCGACCTGCCACTCGATGGGGAGCTCGTCTTCGGCGATGCCTTCGACCGTGGCGCGGTCCCCCACCAGGGCCAGCACCGCCTCGCCGCGATAGCGCACCCGGCCCCCCGCCGCCAGCACGGGCTGGTCCTTGATATCGGGATAGACGCCGAAGCCATTGCTCGGCACATCGGCGGCGCTCAGCACCAGAGCGAGGCCGGAATGCCGCCGGCGCAAGGGCTCCAGCGAACCGAGGGCGAACCGCGCGCTGGGATGGGGCGAGCGAATGACGCGGAGCCAGAGGCAATCGGCCGGAAAGGCATCGGCCCCGAAGCGCTCGGCGCCGGTTAGCTTGGCGATGCCGTCGAGCTTGGCGATGCGCGCGCCCACCGCCGCGCCCGCGGCCGGCGCCGGCGGCGCTACGACCCTGCCGACATCGAGAATGGCGTCGACGATCTTGCGATAGCCGGTACAGCGGCAGAGCACGCCGCCGATGGCATCCTCGACCTCGGTTTGGTTGGGCTTGTGATTGCGCCGCAACAGGCTGGACGCGGCGATCAGCATGCCGGGCGTGCAGATGCCGCATTGGGCGGCGCCATGGCGATGGAAGGAATCCTGCAGCTCGCTCAAATGACCGTCGGCGCCAAGGCCCTCGACGGTGACGACATCGCGGCCCTCAACCTGCCCCAGCGGCACCAGGCAGGCGCAGACCTGCTCGCCCTCCAGCAGCACGGTGCAGGCGCCGCAATCCCCGGCATTGCAGCCGATCTTGGTGCCGGTCAGGCCCAGATCCTCGCGCAGGGCCTCCGAGAGGCGACGGGCCGGGGCGGCCTCCACGGCGACCCTGGCGCCGTTCAGATGGAAGCGGATCATGCGGCCCCTCCCATGGTCTCGAGGGCCCGGCGCAGCAGCACCAGCGCGGCGTCGCGGCGATAGGCGGCGCCCGCGCGCACATCGTCGATGGGGGAGAGCCCCGCCAGATGGGCCGGCTCGACCGCTGTCGCTATCTCTTCCCAGGGCCGGCCGAGCAGCGCACGCTCGAGCGCCGGCAGGCGGCGGGCGACCTCGGAGCAGGCGCCGACGGCAATCCGCGCCGCCGCGACCTTGCCGTCCCGTTTCTCCATCACCGCGGCCAGCATGACGATGGAGATGACGAGATAGCGCCGGGCGCCGAGCTTCACGAAGCTGCTGCGCGAGGCTTCGAGGCTTCGCGGAATAAGCAAAGCGGTCACCAGCTCGTCGGGCCGGCGCAGCGTCTTGCGATTGCCAGTGACGAATGCGGAGATTGGCTGACGACGCTCGCCGACGGCCGAGGCAAGCTCGACCTGCGTATCGAGGGCGAGGAGATTGGGCATGCTGTCGGCGGCGGGCGAGGCATTGCAGACATTGCCCGCGATGGTGCCGGTGTTCTGGATCTGCACCCCGCCGATCTCGCGCGCCGCGAGCTTCAGCCCGTCGAAGCAGGGCGGCAAATCGGCGCGCATGAGATCGGTCCAGGTGACGCCGGCGCCGATGCGGAAATGGGTGGGTGTGACGTCGATCCGGCGCAGCGCGGCGATGGCGGTGATGTCGAGCAGGTCCTCATTGGCCGGCCGCTCGACCCGCGCGGGATAGTAGTCGGTGCCGCCGGCGATCACCGTGATCGCCCCCTCGCGCAGCACCGCCAACGCGTCGCGCAGTTCGTGAGGGCGGTGATAGCTAGCCATGGACAAGGGTCCCACGCGGGGCCCTCCCCCCTTCGTCATCCCCGCAAAAGCGGGGATCCAGGGCCGCCGAACTCGCTTGTGGCCCCGGATTCCCGCTTTCGCGGGAATGACATCTGAGGGTGAGTCCGCCCGTGATCGGCACGCTACCGCCCTCCCGCCTTGATCTTCCGCGCAGGCGCCAGCTCCTTCACCCGCTTGTCGATCGCCGCGCGGAGGGGCAGGCTCGGCTGCGCGCCCGCGACGAGGCAGGTGAGCGCGCCGGCGACACTCGCGCGACGCAGCGCGGCTGGCAGAGCGGCACCCGCGTCGAGGGCGGCGGCCAGCACGCCGACGAAGGCATCGCCGGCGCCGGTGCTGTCCACCGGCGTGATGGGCAGCGCGCCGATCGTCCAGCCTTCGCCCCCGGCAAAGGCGACGGCGCCCTCCCCGCCCAGGGTCACGACCACGGCGATGCCAGTGGCGGCAGCCAGCGCCGCCCCGGCGGCGCGGGGATCCTCGCGCCCATGACCGGCGGCCGTGGCAATGGTCCCGATCTCAATCTCATTGGCGACGAGCCAATCGACGGCGGCGAGCGCCTCTG
>DATHQQ010000317.1:0-5535 GCA_035482595.1 Verrucomicrobiia bacterium | reverse complement strand
CAATCCCGGTTCCGGTTGTCTTGCCCGCGGCGCGTGGTTATGTTGCGGAAACCAAAAGAACTTCCGCCCGAAAGGATCATAGAGGAAGCCGCCATGGCCGATCAACAGCCTCCGGACATGAAATTACCAGATCCGGTGGAGCTGTCGCGGGCCATGGCCCGGATTGCCGAGCAATCCCAACGCCTGGTGGCCGATTTCCTGCAGCGCCAGGCCGCCGGCGAGGCGGTGGACCCGGTCTCCCCGGGCATGTCCGACCCCCTCAACATCGGCAAGGCCTTCATGGAGATGACGGCCCGGATGATGAGCAATCCGGCCAAGCTGGTCGAAGCCCAGGTCAATCTCTGGCGCGACTACATGCAGCTCTGGCAGTCGACGGCCCAGCGCATGGCCGGTAGCGGCGGCGAGCCGATGATCCAGCCCAAGGCCGAGGACCGCCGCTTCAGCGATTCCGCCTGGCAGGAAAACCAGCTGTTCGATTTCATCAAGCAATCCTATCTGCTGAGCGCGCGCTGGATGCAGGCCACCGTCAGCGACGTGGACGGCCTCGACCCCAAGACGGCCAAGAAGGTCGACTTCTACACGCGCCAGTTCGTCGATGCCATGGCGCCGAGCAATTTCGTCATGACCAACCCGGAGGTCCTGCGCAAGACCCTGGAATCCGGCGGCGAGAATCTGGTGGCGGGGCTGGAGCATCTGCTCGACGACCTCGAGCGCGGCAAGGGCCAGCTCCAGATCAAGATGACCGACCCGGACGCCTTCGAGGTCGGCCGCAACATCGCGATCACCCCGGGCAAGGTCGTCTTCCAGAACGCCCTGATCCAGCTGTTGCAATACGAGCCGACGACCCCCGATGTCGCCAAGCGACCCGTGCTCATCATGCCGCCCTGGATCAACAAATATTACATCCTGGATCTCAGGGAGAAGAACTCCTTCATCCGCTGGGCCGTGGGCGAAGGCCAGACGGTGTTCGTCATATCCTGGGTCAATCCCGACGAGAAGCTCGCCCGCAAGAGCTTCGAGGACTACATGGTCGAGGGGCCGCTCGCCGCTTTGGATGCCGTCGAGAAAGCCACGGGCGAGAAGAAGATCAATCTGATCGGCTATTGCCTGGGCGGGACGCTCCTCGCCGCCACTTTGGCCTATATGGCGGCCGAGAAGATCGACCGGGTCGCCTCGGCGACCTTCCTCACCACCCTGGTGGATTTCGCCGAGCCGGGCGAGCTCGGCGTTTTCATCGACGAGGAGCAGCTCAAAGCCCTCGAAGCGCGCATGGAGGAGAAGGGCTATCTCGAGGGCAGCGCCATGGCCTCGACCTTCAACATGCTGCGGGCCAACGACCTGATCTGGTCCTTCGTGGTCAACAACTACCTCTTGGGCAAGGAGCCCTTCCCCTTCGACCTGCTCTACTGGAATTCCGATTCCACGCGCATGCCCGCCGCGATGCACAGCTTCTACCTGCGCAAGATGTATCAGGAAAATCTCCTGGTGAAGCCGGGCGGCATCGTGCTGAAGAAGACCCCCATCGATCTCACCAAGATCAAGGTCCCGGCCTTCATCCTCTCGACCAAGGAGGATCATATCGCGCCCTGGAAATCGACCTATGCGGCGACGCGCCTCTATCAGGGACCGGTCGATTTCGTGCTCGCCGCCTCCGGCCATGTCGCCGGGGTGGTCAATCCGCCCGCCTCGGGCAAATATCACCACTGGGTCAACAAGAAGACGCCTGGGGATGCCGACGACTGGCTGGCCACGGCAACCGAGCAGCCCGGCTCCTGGTGGCCGACGTGGAGCCGCTGGATCCAGCAATTTTCCGACGGCAAGGTGCCGGCCCGCCGGCCGGGCGACGGCGGCCTGAAGCCCATCGAGGACGCCCCCGGCAGCTACGCCAAGGTCCGCGCGCCCTAGAGGTGCGCCCAAACCCCTGCCGAAAGCCCCTCTACCGCGCTCTGAAGGCAGAGGGAAAGCAGTGTGCGCTATTCTTCAGTCTCCGGAGGGGTCTGCGCTGTCGCCCGGTGCTTCGGCCGGCGCCGGTAGGCCAGCGGCGAGGGCTCCGCGCCGGCCTTGCGCCGGCGCGCATGGAGGGCGAAGGGATTGCGGGCCCGCGGCACCCGCTTCGGGGCACCGCGCTTCGGCCGCTTGCTCACGCGCCGTGCCGATAGCTATCGGCCAGCTCGCAGTAGTGCTGCACGGAGTCGGCGAAATCGGCGATCTCCGCCTCGCTCAGCGGCCGCATCAGCTTCGCCGGACTGCCGGCCCAGAGCTCGCCGCGCTTGACCCGCTTGTTGGGCGTGACCAGGGCGCCGGCCGCCACCATGGCGCCACCCTCCACATGGGCCCCGTCGATGACCGAGGCGCGCATGCCCACGAAGCTGTCATCGGCCAGGGTGCAGGCATGCAGCAGCGCCATATGACCCACCGTGATGCGGGCCCCGATGACGGTGGCATAGCCATGCAGGCCGCGTTCCATCCCCTCGGGCGAGTGATTCACGTGGATGACGGTGCCGTCCTGGAGATTGGTCTCGGCCCCGATGCGGATGCTGTTGGTATCGCCGCGCAGGACGCAGCCATACCAGACGCTGGCTCGGGGTCCGATCTCCACATCGCCGATGATGACCGCCGTCGGCGCGATGAAGGCATCGGGCGCGATCTTGGGATGCCGGCCCTCGAAGGGGATGATCAGAGGTTGCATGTTGTTTTTCGGGGCCGGTCGGCTCAGGGAAACATCGGCTGCTGCTCGAGACCGGTCGTCTCGGCCCAGCCGGTCATCAGGTTCATATTCTGCACCGCCTGGCCGGAAGCGCCCTTCACCAGATTGTCGATGACCGAGACCAGGATCGCCCGGCCCGGCACGCGATCGGCATAGACGCCGATGAGACAATGGTTGGAGCCCCGCACATGGCGTGTCGCCGGGGATTGCCCGTTGGCAAGGACTCGCACGAAGGGCTCCCCGGCATATTTCCGCGCCAGCGTCTCCCTGAGATCGCCGGCCGAGGCGCCATCCGCGAGCTTGACATAGATCGAGGAGAGAATGCCGCGGCTCATGGGCATCAGATGCGGGGTGAAGTTGACGATGACGGGCCGGCCGGCGGCCTCGCTCAGCCCCTGCTCGATCTCCGGCGCATGGCGATGGCCGGCGATGCCATAGGCATGGACACCCTCGGCCACTTCGGAGAACAGGTTCTGCTGCTTGGCGTCGCGTCCCGCCCCGGTCACCCCGGATTTGGCGTCGATGATGATGTCGTCGCCCCCGATCCCGCCCGCCTCGAGCAGCGGGATCAGCGGCAGTTGGGCGGAGGTGGGATAGCAGCCGGGATTGGCCACGAGCCGCGCGCGCGCCACCGCGGCCCGCGCCAGCTCCGTCAGGCCATAGACCGCCTCCGCCTGCAACGCGGGCGCGCGATGGGCATGGCCATACCAGGTCGCGTAGCTGTCGAGATCGGCGAGGCGGAAATCGGCGGAAAGATCGACGATCTTCAGTGCGCGGGGCAGGCTCGCGATCACCTCCTGGGTTGTCCCATGAGGCAGGCAGCAGAAGACGAAATCGACCTTCGACCAATCGGCCTCCTCGATCTTGACGAGGCTCGGCAGATCGAGCCCGCCCAGATGGGGAAAGATCTCCGCCAGCGGCTTGCCCGCCTGGCGATCGGCGGTGAGCAGTCGGACCTCCACCCCGGGGTGAAGGGCCAGAAGACGCAGCAGCTCGGCGCCGGTATAGCCGCTGGCCCCGAGAATGCCGATCCTGAGCTTGTTCGCCGTCGTCATGTCGCTCTCCTGCGTCCTCTTTACTCGTCCGTCATCCCCACTCCCACTCTTCCGTCATCCCGGCGAAAGCCGGGATCCAGGGGCAACCGGCGAGATTCCGATCATAGGGCCCCTGGATTCCCGATTTCGCGGGAATGACGGCAGGGGACCTAACCCAGAATTCGCTGCAGCACGCGCTGATTGCGCTGCATCGTCGCGACCAGGACCGGCGCCCGGTTGAGGACGAGCGGGATATTCTCCGCCTCCGCCTGATCCTGAACATCCTGATCGCCGCCGGCCAAGATAAAGGCATTGGTCAGGCGCGCCGCAAGGCCCGAGTCCAGCTGGGGCGAGCCGAAGACCCCGATGCTGTCCGTGAAGGCAAGCTTGGGATCGCCCATCGCCTCGGCGAAGGTGGGAATGTTGGTCAGCATGGCGCTTCGTTCCGCGCCGAAACTGAGGATGGCCTGGAACTGATCCTGGTTCGTCGCGACCATCACCGTCGGCAGGATGCCGACCGCGGCCCTTCCGGAGTTCACATCGTCGATCACCTCCCCGATCGATCCGCGCGGTGTGATCTTCGCCGAGATGTGCCCCTTCCGCTGCAACATCAGGGCGGCGAGAAAGGCGGCGGATGCCGGGGCCGGGCTGCTTACCTTGAGCTGCTTGGCCGCGCGAATCTGCGCCCATGTCCGCAAGTTATTGCCGCGGGTGGTGAAGAGCGTCACCGAGTACCCGTTCATAAGCTTGGCGATTGGGGTCATATTCTCGACCCGGATATCGGTCTTTGCGCCATATTGCGAGGCCATGACATCGACACCGACGAGTCCCACATCCTGATCGTTCGTCTGGAGCACGGCATGGATGGCGTCGAACCCACCCTGGCCGCGAACCGCCTGCAGCACGACCGGGCAATTCAGGAGCTGCTGCAGGCCGGGGCGGAGAAGATCGAAGATGGCCCAAAAGAGGGATGGCTTTCCCACCGGTTCGAACAGCCGCAAGCTGTTCATCGTCGCCGCCTGCAACCCCCGGACCGGCATCAGGCTTGCCGCCAGCGCATAGCCCGACAGTCCCAGAACCGTCCGCCGATCGAGCTTCATGACCCCCTCCAAATAGGCTTTTTTGCGTGCCTATCCCAAAATCCGCCGAAGCTTGCCCTCGTTGTACTTCATCGTCTCGGTCAGAATCTCCGGCCCGTTGATGGCGAGCGGAATGTTTTCCGCCTCCACTCGATCGGCGACGTCCAGATCATTGCCGGCAGCGATGAAAGCGTTGGTCAGATCGGTTGCAAGCCCCGGCGCCAATTTGGGCGCGGCGAAGACCCCGACGCTCTCGGTGAAGGTCAACTTCGGATTACCCGTGACCTCGGCGAAGGTCGGGGTCTTGTTCAGGATGGCGTTGCGCTTGGCGCCAAAACTGACGATCGGCTGCAGGCGGTCGAGCTGCTTGGCAATCAGGTTGGTCGGGATGATGCCCAGCGCCGTGCGCCCCGCCGTCACGTCCTCGACCACCTCGCCGATCGTCTTGCGCAGCGTCACCTGGGTGGCGAGGCCACCCTTGCGCTCGATCATCAGCTCGGCCACATAGGCCGCCGTCGCGCGCTCCAGGCTGCTGACCTTCAGAAGGGTTGCAGCGGCGGCGAGCTCGGCCCAAGTCTTGAGAGGGCTGCCCTGCTTGGCGAAGAGGGCGACGGAGAAACCGTTGGTGAGCTTTGCGATCGGCAGCAGATCCTCGAGGCGGATATCCGTCTTGACGATCGTTTCCGCATATTGCGTGCCCATGACGGCGGAGCCG
>DATHQQ010000316.1:0-4508 GCA_035482595.1 Verrucomicrobiia bacterium | reverse complement strand
GGCGATGAAGCAGCAGACCTTGGTGGTGCCCACATCCAGGGCCGCCGTCAGATCGCCGCCGGTGCTGAGTCTTGCTTTACGCATGATGCCTTCGTCCCCCTAGGTGTCGTTGCCCGGCTGGCGGCGCAGCTCGGCCGCCGGACCGAGCCGGACCACGAGGCGGTCCGGCAGGCGCATGTCGATGACGCTGATATCCCGGGCGAGCAGGCTCTGCTCCCGCTCGAGCCGGGCGAGCAGCGACCAGGCCGCCTGCGGCGAATCCGCCGGCAGCTTGACGTCGACGCCATTGTCGAAATGCAGGTTCCAGCGCCGCTCGCCCACCCAGGCGGCACCGCGCACGCGACCCGCGAGGTCGGGCTCGCGCGCCAGCATGTCGAGCAGATCGGCGGTGTGCTGGGGCGCCTCGGCGCCGACCACCACGGGCAGCCGGGCGAAGCGCGCGACATCCACATCGCTGATCAGATGGCCGTCGCGGTCGATCAGCCGGAAGGTCCCGCTCTGCTGCCAGATCGCCGCCGGATAGTCTTCGGTGATGCGGACATAGAGCGCGTCGGGCAGCCGGCGCTCGACCGTGACGCTGCGGATCCAGCCCAGGCTCTGGAGGCGCTTCTTCATATCCACGGGATCGATGGCGAGAAGCGGCTGGCCCATATGGACGCCGAGGCTGGCGAGCAGGACCTCGCGCGGCGTGTTCTTGCGTCCTTCGACGATGACCTGGCGCAGGCGATAGCCCGCATCGGCGCTCGCCGTCAGCAGCCGCCCGGTGACCTGGCCGTAGATCGACGCCGGTATGCCGGCGCGCCAGAGCCAGCCGGCGCCACCGGCCAGCAGCAAAGCGATGGCTGCGGCAGCACCGGCGCGCCAGGCGATGCGCCGCCAGCGCGGCATGGGCCGGCGCCGCGCGACTTGGCGCGGGGCGGGGCGCGCGATCTGGCGCGGGGCGGGCGCGCCATTTTGTCCGCCGGGCGCCTTGCGGCCGGCACGCGGCTTGGCATCGCGCTCGATGGCGTCGGGATTCAAGCGTCGCATCGCGCGTTCTCCACCATCCAGGCGACGAGATCGGGAAAGGAGATGCCGCGATAGGCGGCCTGCTCCGGCACCAGGGAGAGCGGCGTCATGCCGGGCTGGGTATTGATCTCCAGCAGATAGAGCCCGTCGAGGCCCGGCTGGGTGTCGTCGAAACGGAAGTCGCTGCGGGTGACGCCGCGGCAGCCGAGCACGCCATGGGCGGCGACCGCCATGCTCTTCGCCGCCTCGGCGATCACATGCGGCACGGGTGCCGGAATCAAATGCTCGGTCTTGCCCGCGGTGTATTTGGCCTCGTAATCGTAGAAGCCCACCTTCGTGCGGAGCTCCGTGACGGCAAGCGCCTCCCCGCCCATGACGGCGACCGTCAGCTCGCGCCCCGGGATATAGCGTTCGACCAGCACCTCGGAGCCGAAGCGCCAGTTCCCGCTGCCCAGCGGCGGCAGATTGTCGCCGTTGCGCACGATGCGCACCCCGACGCTGGAGCCCTCGGCGGCGGGCTTGGCCACATAGGGGCGCGGAAAGGGATCGCTCTTCAGCAGGCTGTCGACGCTGAGCACCTTGCCCTCGGGACAGCGCAGCCCGACGGTGGCGAAGACCTGTTTGGCCAGCGGCTTGTCCATGGCGATCGCCGAAGCCAGCAGGCCCGAATGGGTGTAGGGCAGACCCAGCAGATCGAGCAGGCCCTGGATCCGGCCGTCCTCGCCGAAATGGCCGTGCAGCGCATTGAAGACCGCGTCGGGACGCGGCTGGAGGGCGCGCAGCAGATCGTCGAGGTCGTAACCCACGTCGACGGGCAGCACGTCATAGCCCTTCTGGCGCAGCCCTTCGGCGCAGGCGGCCCCGGTCACCAGCGAGACCTCGCGCTCGGCCGAACGTCCGCCCATCAGGACGGCGACCCGCTTGCTCATCGGCTCGCCCCCTCGATGGACGCCCCGGGCGATGCGTTGACGCCGATGCGCCGGATCTCCCAGCGCAGCTCGAAGCCCGTCGCCTCGCGCACGCGCCGGCGCACGGTCTCGCCGAGGGTCTCGATCTCGGCGGCCGTCGCCTGGCCGGTATTGATCAGGAAGTTGCAATGCTTCTCGGAGACCATGGCGCCGCCGAGGGCCAGGCCGCGGCAGCCGGCACGATCGATCAGCTCCCAGGCCTTCTGGCCGGGGGGATTGGCGAAGGTGCTGCCGCCGGTGCGGCTGCGGATCGGCTGGGTCGTCTCGCGCGCCGTCTGGATCTGGGCCAGCCGGGTCAGGATCGCATCGGTCGCGCCGGCGCTGCCGGCAAGCTCCGCGCCAGTGAAGATCCAATCCTCGGGCACGCTGGAATGGCGATAGGTGAGGCCGATGTCGCCCTTGGCCAGGCGATGCAGCCCGCCCTGGCGATCCACCGCCTCGGCCGTGGTGACGACATCGACCAGCTCATGGCCATAGGCCCCGGCGTTCATGCGCAGCGCGCCACCGATGGTGCCGGGAATGCCGGAGAGGAATTCGAGACCGGCGATGCCCGCCTCGGCCGCCGCGCGGGCGACGTTGAGATCGAGGGCCGCCGCACCGGTGCGGATATGCCCCGGCCCGATGCGGATCTCGGCGAAGCTGCGGCCGAGCCGCAGCACGACGCCGGGGACCCCGCCGTCGCGCACCAGCAGGTTGGAGCCGACGCCGATGACGGTGACCGGTACATCGGCGGGCAGATGGCGGAGGAAATGCTGCAGGTCTTCCAGATCGGCGGGCCGGAACATGACCTCTGCCGGTCCGCCGACGCGAAACCAGGTAATGCCCGCGAGCGGGGCCTTGGCCGTCAGCCGGCCGCGCACCTGGGGCAGGTGCTCGATCAGCGGGCGAGGGCGGATATCGGCCATGATCATCGTCCCGCCCCTGCCGTCGCGCCCGGCGATCCGGCGCGCAATCTGGCGAGTTCGTCGGGCAGGGCATGTGCCCATTGGGTGATATTGCCGGCGCCGAGGCAGACCACGAGATCGCCGGGGGCGGCGAGGCTATCGACGATGCCGGCGAGATCGGCCGGTCCCGGGAGCGCCAGCACATGGCGATGGCCGTGGCCGATCAGACCTTCGACCAGCCGGTCGCGGCTGGCGCCCTCGATGGGGGTCTCGCCCGCCGCATAGACATCGGCGACGATGACCCGGTCGGCATCGTTGAAGCAGGTGCAGAATTCCTCGAAGAGCTGGGCAAGCCGCGTGTAGCGATGGGGCTGCACGACGGCGATCACCTTGCCGCGGGTGGCGGCGCGGGCGGCGCGCAGCACGGCGGCGATCTCCACCGGGTGATGGCCGTAATCGTCGATCACGATGATGCCGTCGACTTCGCCGGTGCGGGTGAAGCGGCGCTTGACGCCGCCGAATCCCGCCAAGGCCTTCCGAATGGTTTCGTCGTCGGCGCCCATCTCATGGGCAACGGCGATGGCCGCGAGCGAGTTCTGGACATTGTGCTGGCCCATCATCGGCAGGCGAAGGCCCCGGATCAGCCGCTCGGATCCAGCACCCCGGGCCGAGATGACGACGTCATAGCTGGCCCCGCTGGGATCGATGGCGATGTCCACCGCGCGCACATCGGCCTGGGGGCTGAGGCCGTAGGTCACGATCCGGCGATCGTCGATGCGCCCGATCATGGCCTGCACCACCGGATGATCCAGGCAGAGCACGGCGAAGCCGTAGAAGGGGATGTTCTCGACGAATTGCTCGAAGGCGCGGTTCATCGCCTCGACCGAGCCGTAGAAGTCGAGATGCTCGGCATCCATATTGGTGACGATGGCGATGGTGGCCGGCAGCTTGGTGAAGGTGCCGTCGGATTCATCGGCCTCCACCACCATCCAGTCGCCCGCGCCCAGCCGCGCATTGGTGCCGTAATTGTTGATGATGCCGCCGTTGATCACGGTGGGATCGAAGCCCGCGGCATCCAGCAAGGCGGCGACCAGCGAGGTCGTGGTCGTCTTGCCATGGGTGCCGCCAACGGCGACCGACCATTTGAGGCGCATCAGCTCGCCCAGCATCTCGGCGCGGCGCACGATGGGGAGCTGGCGCGCGCGGGCGGCAACGACCTCGGGATTGTCCGGCTTGACGGCGGAGGAAACGACGATGACCGCGGCCTCGCCGAGATTCTCCGCGGCATGGCCGATGGCGACAGGCACGCCCAGCTCGCGCAGCCGCTTGACGTTGTAATTGTCGGCGAGGTCGCTGCCCTGCACCTGATAGCCGAGGTTGTGCAGGATCTCGGCGATGCCGCTCATGCCGATGCCGCCGATGCCGACGAAATGCAGCAGGCCGATCTCGAGCGGAAGGGCTCTCATGCCGCGGCCTCCGCGGGAGGGCCGCCATTGGCCGGGATCAGCGCCTCGGCCAGATCGGCAAGACGCATCGCGGCGTTGCCTTGGCCGAAGTTGTGCGCCGCCGCCGCGGCTTCGCTGAGCGCGGCCGGATTGTCGAGCAGCATCGCCAGGTGCCGGGCCAGGCTCTCGGGCGAAGCATTCGC
>DATHQQ010000315.1:0-3566 GCA_035482595.1 Verrucomicrobiia bacterium | reverse complement strand
AAAATTCATGCCCGGGCCCGTGCGCAGATAGATCTTGCTGGCATGGAGCGAGACGAAGCGGGGCACCGGCAGCCCCCCCTGGTCGCGGGCCAGGACCGGCAGGCCCATCCATCCCAGGAAGAGAACCGCCGCGAGGAGAATCGTCCAAACCCGAATCAGGGACCGAATCAAAACCGGGAGTCCGCGCCGCATGCCATCACCTAAACCGCGCGGCCGCCACGCGGTCAAGCCTCCCGCTGACGAGTCCCCGTTCGGAGAGGCTCCCTGGACGAGCCCGGCGTCGCTTGCTATGGCAGCGCTACACCCGTCGAAGAGAGAGCGGATGCCCGTCAAGCCCGTCGTCGTCGTTACCCGCAAGCTGCCGGATCCCGTCGAGACGCGGATGATGGAGCTCTTCGACGTACGCCTCAATCTGTCGGACACGCCGATGACCCAGGCGCGACTCATCGAGGCGGTCAAATCCTGCGACGTGCTGGTGCCCACGGTGACCGACAAGATCGATGCCGCGGTGCTGTCCCAGGCCGGCGAGCGCCTCAAGCTCATCGCCTCCTTCGGGACCGGCGTCGACCATATCGACCTGAAGACGGCCCGCCAGCGCGGCATCAGCGTGACCAACACCCCCGGCGTCCTGACCGAGGACACGGCCGACATGACCATGGCCCTCATCCTCGCCGTGCCCCGCCGGCTGGCGGAGGGCGAGCGGCTGCTGCGCGGCGGCGGCTGGACCGGCTGGAGCCCGACTTTCATGCTGGGCAAGCGGATCTGGGGCAAGCGGCTGGGGATCGTCGGCATGGGGCGTATCGGCAGCGCCGTGGCGCGCCGGGCCCGCGGCTTTGGTCTCGCCGTGCATTATCACAACCGGCGCCGGGTGCATCAGGGGCTGGAGCATGAGCTCGAGGCGACATATTGGGAAAGCCTCGACCAGATGCTGGCCCGGATGGACATCATCTCGGTCAATTGCCCCCATACCCCGGCGACCTTTCATTTGCTCTCGGCCCGGCGCCTGAAGCTGCTGCCCAAGCATGCCTATATCGTCAACACCTCCCGCGGCGAGGTGATCGACGAGAACGCGCTGACCCGCATGCTGGAAAAGGGCGAGCTGGCCGGCGCCGGCCTCGATGTCTTCGAGCACGAGCCGGCGGTGAACCCGAAGCTGCTGAAGCTCGACAATGTCGTGCTGCTGCCCCATATGGGCTCGGCCACCCTGGAAGGCCGCCTGGACATGGGCGAGAAGGTCATCATCAATATCAAGACCTTCGTCGACGGCCACAAGCCCCCGGACCGGGTGCTGGAGACGATGTTCTAGGCTGCAGATTTAGAGTCGCAACCCGTCCTTTGCCGAAAAGAGGGGCTTCTACGCCTTGTCCGCGAGCGCGTTCAGCCCTTCGCCGTCGAAGCGGTAATAGACCTTCTCCTCGACCCGCCGGGCGCCCAGCCGGTCGTAGAAGGCCAGTGCCTCTGGATTGTCGGTCTCCGCGGTCCAATCGAAGCGCCGGCAGCCGCGTTCGAGGGCGAGGCGGGCGAGGAAGGTCATGAGGGCAAGGCCGACGCCTTGTCCCCTCACGCCGGCAAGGGTGAACAGGTCCTTCATGAAAAGCTGCCCGCCGGGTCCGGGTGCGGGATAGAGGACGGCGAAGGTTGCCAGTCCCACGCCCTCTCCATCGATCTCGGCAATGGCGATCTCGCAGGAGCGGGCGCCGACGACCCGCAGCCGGACATGCTCGGCCATGGCCTCGCGGCTCGGCGCGGCCGCACCCCAATAGTGGCGATCGACGGCGTCGAACAACTCGGCCAGCACCGCGGCGTCGCCGGGGCCGGCCAGCCGGATGCGAACGTTCGAGGCCTCTCGCTCCGCCATCTGGCCCCTAGCTCTTGACCTCGGCCTTCATCCGCCGCAGCAGATCGTCGAAATAGGCGATGGTGCGCTTCAGACCGTCCTTCAGCGGGATCTTGGGCTCCCAGCCGAGGTGCTGGCGGGCCAGGGTGATATTCGGCTGGCGCTGCAGCGGGTCGTCCTGGGGCAAAGGCTTGAAGATCAGCTTGGATTTGGCCCCGGTCTCGGCGATCACCTGCTCGGCCAGCTGGCGGATGGTGAACTCGCCGGGATTGCCGAGATTGATCGGGCCGGTGATCTCGTCCCCGGTCCCCATCAACCGGATGAAGCCCTCGATCAGATCGTCGACATAGCAGAAGGAGCGGGTCTGGGAGCCGTCGCCGAAGATGGTGATCGGCTCGCCCTTCAGGGCCTGGACGATGAAATTGGAGACCACGCGCCCGTCATTGGGATGCATGCGGGGGCCATAGGTGTTGAAGATCCGCGCCACCTTGATGCGCAGGTTGTGCTGGCGGTGATAATCGAAGAACAGGGTCTCGGCGCAGCGCTTGCCTTCGTCGTAGCAGGCGCGCGGGCCGATGGGATTGACATTGCCGCGGTAGTCCTCGGTCTGCGGATGGATATGGGGGTCGCCATAGACCTCCGAGGTCGAGGCCTGGAAGATCCTGGCCTTCACCCTTTTGGCCAGACCCAGCATGTTGATGGCGCCATGGACCGACGTCTTGGTCGTCTGCACCGGATCGTGCTGATAGTGGATCGGCGAGGCGGGGCAGGCGAGGTTGTAGATCTCGTCCACCTCAACATAGAGCGGGAAGGTCACGTCGTGGCGGACCAGCTCGAAATGATGGTTGTCGAGCAGATGCAGGACATTGTCCTTGGTGCCGGTGAAGAAATTGTCGATGCAGAGCACGTCATGGCCCTCGGCCAGCAGCCGCTCGCAGAGATGCGAGCCGAGGAAGCCCACCCCGCCGGTGACCAGGACACGTTTGCGCAGCATCATGGGCGTTACATCCTCTCAAAGTTCCATCGGGGAAAGGGGGCGACCCTATCCCGGAAAGCCGTAAACGTCCACGCCGTGCCCGACGGGCAAGTTTCGGGCGCGCGGCACGGCGAGTTCTGTTATGGCTCCTCGCCGATGCATCCCTTGCCCGCAACGGGCATTTGTAGAAGTCACAATGTGACGGCGGCCGAGATTGTCATGGCAGTCTATCAGGAAGGCCATGGCCTGCCGTCGGCCCCGGGACTATAACTCGGCGCCATGACGCGGCTTTCCGCCGGCTTCAGCAAGGATTCGGAAACCGTTCTCTCGGGTCTTCTGAGAGCGGGCGATGTGCTGTCCGTGGCACTTTCCGCTGGCATCGCCTATGCCTTGCGCGCCGGCAATCTCGAGCTGCCCGGCACCTATATCTCCGCCACCGTGCTCGGCATGCTGCTGACCGCCAATTACATGCATTTCGCGCGGGTCTACAGCCTGTCGAGCCTGCGCCGCCAGGCGGTGGAGGTGGCCAAGGTGGTGGCCGCCTGGGTTGCGGTCTTCGCCACGCTGGTGGTGGTGAGCCTCCTCACCGACACCTCCGAGCTCTTTTCCCGCGCCTGGGTCGCCCTCTGGTTCAGCTTCAGCCTGGGCGGCTTCCTGCTGCTGCGCGCCTTTGCCGCGCTCCAGATCGACCGCTGGCTCAAATCCGGGCGGCTCGCCTTGAAGATCGCGGTCGTGGGCTATGGCGAGCTTGCC
>DATHQQ010000314.1:0-4974 GCA_035482595.1 Verrucomicrobiia bacterium | reverse complement strand
TGCCGCGGAGTCACCGGACGTCCTGAGAAGTCTTCTGACCGCCATGAAACTCACCATCGAACGCGGCGCTCTGCTGAAATCTCTCGGTCACGTCCAGAACGTCGTCGAGCGGCGGAACACGATTCCGATCCTCTCCAACGTCCTGCTCGAGGCCGGCTCCAACGCCCTTGGCCTCACCGCCACGGATATGGACCTCACCATCATCGAGCGGGTGCCGGTCTCGGTGGGAACCGGCGGGGCGGCGACCGTCCCGGCCCATACCCTCCATGACATCGTGCGCAAGCTGCCCGAGGGCTCCCAGGTCGAGATCGACGGCGGGGGCGAGGGCGGCCAGGCGACGATCCGGGCTGGCCGCTCCAAATTCAGCCTGCCGACCCTGCCGCGGGAAGATTTCCCGGCGACGGCGGGCGGCGAGCTGCCGCACCGCTTCTCCCTCTCGGCCAAGGATCTGCGCGGCCTGATCGACCGTAGCCGCTTCGCCATCTCCACCGAGGAGACGCGCTATTACCTGAACGGCATCTATCTCCATGTCGCCGAGGGCAAGGGTGCCGGGCATCTGCGCGCCGTGGCGACCGACGGCCACCGCCTGGCCCGGGTCGAGATGGAGGTGCCCAAGGGTGCCGCCGGCATGCCCGGCGTCATCGTGCCGCGCAAGACCGTGGGCGAGCTGCGCAAGCTGATCGACGAGACCGAGGAGCCGATTGAGGTCGCGCTCTCGGAAACCCGCATCCGCTTCGCCTTCGATTCGGTCACGCTCTCCTCCAAGCTGATCGACGGCAATTTCCCCGACTATCAGCGGGTGATCCCCACGGGCAACGACAAATCCATGACCGTCGACCGCCGCATGTTCGCCGAGGCGGTGGACCGGGTCTCCACCATCGCCTCGGAGAAATCGCGCGCGATCAAGCTGAGCCTGAAGAAGAACAGCATGATCCTCTCGGCCTCCAGCCCCGAGAACGGCAGCGCCAGCGAGGAGCTCGAGGTCGGCTATGGCGGCAACCCGATCGAGATCGGCTTCAACGCCCGCTACCTGCTCGACATCACGGCGCAGCTCCAGGGCAGCGAGGCGGAGTTCAAGCTCGCCGACGCCGCCTCGCCGACACTGCTGGGCGATGCCGCGGACGCCTCGGCGCTCTATGTGCTGATGCCGATGCGGGTGTGATGGCGCAATCGCGGCCTGAGCCGAATATCCTCGCCTTTCCCGCCGCTTCGCGGGTATCGCCGCCGGGTGTTGTCCCAGCGGGGGGTGTCCCGGTGGGGGGCGTCGCGGAAGCTGGCGCATTCCAGCTGAGCGCGCTGGTGGGAGGCCCCTATGTCGCCCGGCTGATGGTCAGCGACTTCCGCTGCTATGAGCGCGCCACGCTGGAGACGGACCCCCGGCCGGTGGTGCTGACGGGGCCCAATGGCGCGGGCAAGACCAACCTGTTGGAAGCCCTCTCCTTCCTCGCCCCCGGCCGGGGGCTGCGCCAGGCCCGGCTGGCGGAGGTGGATCGCCGGCGCCCAAGCCCCGGCGACGCCGTCGCCGGCGGGGCCCGGCCCTGGGCCGTGGCCGCCAGGCTCGGCGGACCGGCAGGGGAATGCGACATCGGCACGGGGCGCGACCCCGCCGCCGAGGAGGGTAGCCGCGACCGCCGCCTGCTGCGGATCGACGGCACCGCCTACCGCGGCCTCAACGGCCTGGCCGAGCGGCTGGCGGTGCTCTGGCTGACGCCGCAGATGGACGGGCTGTTCCTGGAGTCCAAATCGGCTCGCCGGCGCTTCTTCGACCGGCTGGTGCTCTGCTTCGATCCCGGCCATGCCGGCCGGCTCAACGCCTATGAGCAGGCCGCATCCGAGCGCATGCGCCTGCTGCGCGGCGAGATGCCCGCGGGCGAGGCGCGCAATCAGGCCGTCTGGCTGGATGGGCTGGAGCAGCAGATCGCCGAGCAGGGCGTGGCCATCGCCGCCGCCCGGCTCGATCTGGTCGCCCGCCTCGGCGCCGTGCTGGGCGCAACCGACGGCAGCTTCCCGCGCCCGGGCCTCGCCCTTCAGGGCGAGGTCGAAGCCTGGCTCGGCGAGATGCCGGCCCTCGCCGTCGAGGACCGCATGCGGGCCCGGCTGGCGGCCGGCCGGACCCTTGATGGCGAGGCCGGACGTGCCCATCTTGGACCTCACAGGAGCGATCTTCTCGTCAGCTTTGGATCGGATGGCGGGGCCGGTGGCATACCCGCCGCCGATTGCTCGACCGGCGAGCAGAAGGCCCTGCTGATCGCCATCCTTCTCGGGCAGGCGAGGCTCATGGCGGCCGAGCGTGGCCGCCCACCGCTCCTGTTGCTCGACGAGATTGCCGCTCATCTGGACGACGGACGCCGCCGCGCCTTGTTCGACGCGCTGCTGGAGCTCGGCGTCCAGGCGTGGCTCACCGGCACGGATCGCGGCCTCTTCGCCGCATTGGACGAGCAGGCCCAGTACTTCGCCGTGGCGGACGCCCGCATTACCAGGAATTGACGAGATATGGCCAACGGACCTGCCAAGAAAATCACCCCGACCGCACCGCCCGATGCGGCACCGCCTGCACGGCCCGATTCCGACGCCCCGAAAAGCACGATGGAAGGGGCCGCGCCCGAAGGCGAGGCCAGCGAATTCATCTATGATTCCACCGCCATCACCGTGCTGCGCGGGCTCGATGCCGTGCGCAAGCGGCCGGGCATGTATATCGGCGATACCGACGACGGTTCGGGCCTCCACCACATGGTCTACGAGGTGGTGGACAATTCCATCGACGAATCCCTCGCCGGCTATTGCGACCGCATCGAGGTCATCCTCAACGGCGACGGTTCCGTCACCGTGCGCGACAACGGGCGAGGGATTCCCGTCGACATCCACAAGGAGGAGGGCGTCTCGGCGGCCGAGGTCATCATGACCCAGCTCCATGCCGGCGGTAAGTTCAACCAGAACTCCTACAAGGTCTCCGGCGGGCTCCATGGGGTCGGCGTCTCGGTGGTGAATGCGCTGTCCGAGCGGCTGGAGCTGCGCATCTGGCGCGACGGCAAGGAGCATTTCATGCGCTTCCGCCATGGCGTGGCGGAGGCACCGCTGGCGGTGGTGGGCGAGAGCGGGACCCGGCGCGGCACGGAGATAAATTTCCTGCCCTCGCGCGAGACCTTCACCCGCTTCGAGTTCGACTTCGCCACCCTGGAGCATCGCCTGCGCGAACTCGCCTTCCTCAATTCCGGCGTGCGGCTGCAGCTGAGCGACGCCCGTGGGGTCGAGGCCAAATCGGTCGAGCTCCATTACGAGGGCGGGGTCGAGGCCTTCGTGCGCTACCTCGACCGCAACAAGACCGCCCTCAACCAGCCCCCCATCGTCCTCAAGGGCGAGAAGGAGGGCATTGTCGTGGAAGCCTCCATGGAGTGGAACGACAGCTTCCACGAGACCATGCTGTGCTTCACCAACAACATCCCGCAGCGCGACGGGGGAACCCATCTCGCCGGCTTCCGCGGCGCCTTGACCCGCCAGATCAACCAGTATCTGAACGATCACGCCGGCGCCAAGAAGGACAAGGTGGCGCTCACGGGCGACGACATGCGCGAGGGGCTTACCTGCGTCCTCTCGGTCAAGGTGCCCGATCCCAAATTCTCCTCCCAGACCAAGGACAAGCTCGTCTCCTCCGAGGTCCGCCCGGCGGTCGAGAGCGTGATCTCCGAGCGGCTGAACCAGTGGCTGGAGGAGCATCCGGCCGAGGCGAAGAAGATCATCGCCAAGGTCGAGACGGCCGCCGCGGCCCGCGAGGCGGCGCGCAAGGCGCGCGAGCTGACGCGGCGCAAGGGCGCGCTGGATTTCGCCTCTTTGCCCGGCAAGCTCGCCGATTGCCAGGAGCGCGATCCGGCCCAGTCCGAGATCTTCATCGTCGAGGGCGATTCCGCCGGCGGCTCGGCCAAGCAGGGCCGCAACCGCAAGAACCAGGCGATCCTGCCGCTGCGCGGCAAGATTCTGAATGTCGAGCGGGCCCGCTTCGACAAGATGCTGGGCTCGGCGGAGATCGGCACCCTCATCGCGGCGCTGGGCACCGGCATCGGCTCCGAGGAATTCGACATCGCCAAGATCCGCTATCACCGGATCATCATCATGACCGACGCCGATGTGGACGGCTCCCACATCCGTACCTTGCTGCTGACCTTCTTCTACCGCCAGATGCACGAGCTCATCGAGAAGGGCTATCTCTACATCGCCCAGCCGCCGCTCTACCGGGCGAAGAAGGGCTCCTCCGAGCGCTATCTCAAGGACGAGCGGGCGCTGGAGAGCTTCCTGATCGATGCCGGCATCGAAGGCGCGGTGCTGAAGCTCCATGACGGAACCCAGGTGGCGGGGCCGGACCTCCGCCGGCTGGTGGACCGGGCGAGCCTCGGCCGCCTGCATATGCAGCCGCTGATCCGCAAGGTGGGCAGCGCCGATGTGGTGGAGCAGGCCGCCATCGCCGGCGCCCTCAACCCCGAGATCATTCCCGACCGCGAGCGCGCCCGCGCCGCAGCCGCCTATATCGCACGGCGTCTCGACCTGCTCACCGCGCCGGCGAACCGGGGCTGGGAAGGCTCGGCCGAGGACGACGGCGGCCTCGCCTTCAGCCGGCGGCTTCGCGGCGTGACCCGGCGCCATGTCATCGACGGCACGCTGATCCGCTCGGCGGAAAGTCACCGGCTCGACGGCATGGCCTCCGAATTGCAGGAGGTCTATGCCCATCACGCCAGGCTCGTGACCAAGGACAAGGAAGTCGAGGTCATGGGCCCGCTCTCCCTCGTGGAGGCGATCCTCGAGCAGGGCCGCAAGGGCATGACGGTGCAGCGCTACAAGGGCCTGGGCGAGATGAACCCGGAGCAGCTCTGGGAGACCACCCTCGATCCCCAGGCCCGCACCCTGCTCCAGGTGCGCGTCAGCCACGCCGACGAGGCGGATGAGATCTTCTCGACGCTGATGGGCGATGTGGTCGAGCCCCGC
>DATHQQ010000313.1:0-3274 GCA_035482595.1 Verrucomicrobiia bacterium | reverse complement strand
TCGGTGCCGACCTCGCGCGCGACGCGCGTCACTTCCGAGGCGAAGGAGCGGAGCTGATCGACCATCGTGTTGATGGCCTCCTTCAGCTGCAGGATCTCGCCGCGCACGTCGACGGTGATCTTCTTGGACAGGTCGCCATTGGCGACCGCGATGGTGACCTCGGCGATATTGCGGACCTGCGCCGTCAGGTTGTTGGCCATCGAATTGACGCTCTCGGTCAGATCCTTCCAGACCCCCGTCACCTCGCGCACCTGGGCCTGGCCGCCGAGCTTGCCGTCCGTTCCCACCTCGCGGGCCACGCGGGTGACCTCCGAGGTGAAGACGTTGAGCTGCTTGATCATGGTGTTGACGATATTGGCCGAGCGCAGGAATTCTCCGCGCAGCGGGCGGCCGTCGACATCCAGGGGAACGGTTTGCAGCAGGTCGCCCTTGGCGACGGCGCCGATCGCCCGGGTGACCTCGGTCGTCGGCCAGAGAAGATCGTCGATCAGCGAATTGACATTGCCCTCCATCTCGCCCCAGGCGCCGCTGGAGAGGCCGAACTTGACGCGCTGGCGCGTCTTGCCGTCGCGGCCCACCACCTGGCCGACGCGCTCGATCTGCTGCGCAATGCGCTGATTGGCTGCCACGATATCGTTGAAGGTATCGGCGATCTTGCCGGCGAGCCCGGTCCGCTCGCTGGGCAACCGGACGGAGAAATCCCCGACCCGGACCGCCTGGAGCACATGCAGGAGGGCGTGGAGATCGGCCGAGGACAGCACTTCCCCTTGCTGCGCTCCGTTCTCTGAAATTCCCGTCAGGGGCGGGGGAGGGGCCGATGGCTCCTTCGCGCCCTTGGACGTGGCGATACCTTCAGCTGACATCTGAATGCTCCCGCGCGGATATCCGAGAAAAGGTGCGTATTTGGGGGGATGGGGGGCGGAGATAAGTACGAAACAGGAACATCGAGGCAGGGGAATCCCGGGGAGATCGCCCTTCGTGCGATGCCCTGCGGGCGCTTCGCGGCCAGCCAGCGATTGGCATCCTTCTCAGATGCTTCAATTTTCCTCGTCCCCGAGAGCGCTTTGCGGGCCGGGCCCCATGCGGCTGCCTGCCTTCAGACATATTAACCCTCCGTGAAAACCCGCGGTGGCGAAATTCGTTCCCGGGGTCGGGGAGGCTAATATCGGGTCTTGAGCGACCTCATTTGGGCCGCCCGGCGACACAAAGAAAAACGCCGCCGGCGAATGTGGGGGGCGCTCAGGCCTTATGCGCCAGCTCCGGCTTGGAGACCCAGATGGCGCCCATGACGGCGCCTTTGATGAAGGGCAGCAGGGCGAGAGTGAAGAGCAGGGTCGCGGGCAGCCCCACGGCCATCTCGACCCAGGCGGGTGGGGAAGCCCATTGCTCGATGCAAAGCAGCAGCGGCACGACGATATGGCCGACGATCAGGATGGTGAAATAGGGCGCCACATCGTCGGAGCGGATGGAGTCGAAATCGAGCCCGCAGCGATGGCAGGTTTTGGCGACCTTGAGATAGCCCGTGAACATGCCGCCGGCGCCGCAGCGCGGACAGCAGCGCTTCAGTCCACGCTTCATCGCGCCGAGCCATCCGTCGTTCTGTGCCATGCGGATCGATCCTTCAGTCGCCCCGGCTAGATATGATCCTTCGCCGGCACCTCCGCTCTGCGGCCCGTTGCCGCGCTTTGGTCATTCCCGCTTTCGCGGGAATGACGAGAAGAGGCGGCTGGACCTTTCCTTCTAAATCGGCGGCAGCTTGAAGGGCCGCAGCTTCTCGAAGGCGCGGGCGGCGCGGAGCACGGCGACATCGCCGTGGGAGGGGCCGATGATCTGGAGTCCGGCCGGAAGCCCCGCCGAGGTCAGGCCGCAAGGCACGGTGGCGGCCGGCTGGCGCGTCAGATTGAAGGGGTAGGTGAAGGGGGTCCAGTCGGTCCAGTGGCTGCCGTCGGTCTTGACCGGCACTTCGACGCCGGCCGCGAAGGCCGCCAGCGGCAATGTGGGGGTCAGCAGCAGGTCCCAGGTCTCATGGAAGCGGTTCATCCGAACGCCGAGCTGCTCGCGCTCCTTGACCGCGGCGAGATAGTCCATGAGCGGCAGATTGGCGCCCGCCGCGGCGATCTCCCTGAGGCCCGGATCCATCAGGGCCTGCTGTTCGGCGCTATAGGCGCGCAGCGCATTGGCAGCACCGGGGAACCAGTGGTTGGTGAAGATCAGGCCGCAATCGGGGCCGATCTCGGGATCGACTTCCTCCACCGTGGCGCCGAGCTCGCGGAAGGCTGCCGCCGCCTGGGCGACCAGCTTTGCGATCTCGGGCTCCACGGGATGGCCGCCCAGGGTCGGGCTGAAGGCGATGCGCCGACCCTTGACGCCCTCCTCCAGCCCGTCGAGATAGTCCCGCCCGTCATAGGGATAGGCGTACCAGTCGCGGACATCCGGCCTGGCGATGACGGAAAGCATGAGGGCCGCATCGGCCACCGTGCGGGTCATCGGACCGATATGGGCCAGGGTGCCGAAGGGGCTCAAGGGCGAGGCCGGGACGCGCCCATAGCTCTGCTTCAGCCCGACGATGCCGGTGAAGCCGGCCGGAATGCGGATCGATCCGCCGCCGTCGGTGCCGAGATGGAGCGCGCCCATGCCGCAGGCGGCGGCGACCGCCGCCCCGCCGCTGGAACCGCCGGGGGTTTTCTCCGGATTCCAGGGATTGCGGGTGATGCCGGTCAGCGGCGAATCCGTGACGCCCTTCCAGCCGAACTCCGGCGTCGTGGTCTTGCCCAGCAGGACCGCACCTTCCTCGCGCAGCCGGGCGACCGAGGGCGCGTCCTCCTCCCAGGCCTGCTTCGGATCGACCGCCTTGGAGCCGCGTAGCGTCGGCCAGCCCTTGGTGATCAGCAGATCCTTGACCGTGGCGGGCACGCCGTCGATGCGGCCCTGCGGACGTCCCTTGGCCCAGCGATCCTCGGAAGCCCGCGCCGCGGCCAGCGCGCCCGGCTCGTCGACCAGGCAAAAGGCGTTGAAGCGCGGATTGTGCTTCCGGATCCGCTCCAGCGCGGCCTTGGTCGCCTCGACCGGCGAGAGCTTGCGGGCGCGATAGAGTTCGACGAGTTCGACGGCGGACAGCAAAGCGGGATCTTGGCTCACCGGTTGGCTCCTTGGCAGGATGCGCGGAATGGGGCGCGGGGAAGGCGGATCGGCGTCTCTGATTCCTGTCACAAGGAATGCCGCATTGTCGAGGGCATCGCTGGGAGGCTAAGGTCCGCCATCGCCATGGAATTCG
>DATHQQ010000312.1:0-8264 GCA_035482595.1 Verrucomicrobiia bacterium | reverse complement strand
CGGAGCGCGCAGAGCTGGGTGAGGCCGCAGGGCTCTTGGCGCGAGGGCACCAGCAGCGCATCGACCCCGCCTTGGAGCAGATGGGCGAGGCTTTCGTCATAGCCGATGTAGTTGGCGATGCGGCCGGGGTTCTGATCGGAGGCGTAGCGGAATCCGCTCTCCAGCCACCCCTCGCCGGAGCCCAGCAGCGCGAGCTGCGCGCCCTCCTCCAGCAGGACCGGCAGGGCGCCTAGCAGAAGATCGAAGCCCTTCTGCCAGGTGAGCCGGCTGACGACCCCGAAGAGCGGTCCGTTGCTCTCGGGCGCCAGGCCGAAACGCGCGCGCAGCTCCGCCCTGTTCTTCGCGCGGGGCTTGAGGTTCTGAGGGCTGAAGGTCGCGGGCAGAAGAGAATCCTTGGCCGGATTCCAGACCGCGTCGTCGAGGCCGTTCAGGATTCCGCTCAGCACGCCGGCCCGGCTGCGGAGCAGGCCACCGAGGCCCATGCCGCCCTCATCGGTCTGGATCTCCAGGGCGTAGGTCGGGGAGACCGTGGTGATCCGGTCCGCCAGCTTGAGCCCGGCCTTGAGGAAGCCGATCCCGCCGTAATATTCGACGCCATGGATGGTGAAGGAACCGGCGGGCAGGCCGAGGGAAGTCAACAGCCCGGGCCAGAATTGGCCCTGAAAAGCCAGGTTGTGCACGGTCATGACCGTGCGCGGTCCACCCCCGCCGTCATAGTGCACATAGGCCGGGAGCAGGCCCGCCTGCCAGTCATGGGCCTGGATGACTGCGGGGCGATAGCCGGGCAGGAGATGGCCGGCGCCGAGGCTGGCGCCGATGCGGGCCAAAGCAGCGAAGCGGAAGGCGTTGTCGCCCCACCCCTCGCCGTCCGGCCCGTTATAGGGATTTCCCGGCCGGGCATAGAAATGCGGCGCATCGAGCACGAAGAGATCGAGACCCGCGGCGCGGCCGGCCAGCAACCGGCCGGAGCTGCCGAAGAGCAGTGGAAAGCTATAGATCTCCTCCGCCGTCTCCAGCGCGCTCATGACCGCGGGATAGCCCGGGACCAGCGTGCGCATGCGGATATCCTCGGCCGCAAGGGCCGCGGGAAGCGCGCCCGCGACATCGGCCAACCCCCCGGTCTTGACCAGAGGATAGATCTCCGAGGCGACCCCGAGGACCTCCAGTGGGCTCATCCGGCGAGACGGTCGATCATGGTCTGGGCGATCAGGCAGATGCCGCGATCGGTGCGGCGGAAGCGTTTCGTATCGAGCTCCGGATCCTCGCCGACGATGAGCCCCGCGGGGAGATTCACGCCGCGGTCGATGATCGCGTTCGACAGCCGCACCCCCCGGCCCACCTCCACATAGGGCAGGACCACGGCATGGTCGAGGCGCGTGTAGGAATTGAGGCGTACTCCGGTGAACAGCAAGGTGCGGTGGATGCTGGCGCCGGAGATGATGCAGCCACCAGAGACCAGGGAGGAGACGGCCATGCCGCGCCGGCCGATCTCGTCATGCACGAACTTCGCCGGCGCCGTCACCTCGCCATAGGTCCAGATCGGCCATTCCTGGTCGTAGAGGTCGAGGTCGGGCACCACATCGGTAAGGTCGATATTGGCCTCGAAATAGGAATCGATGGTGCCGACGTCCCGCCAATAGGAAGGTGCTTCCGCCGAGGAGCGCACGCAGGAGTTCGCGAAGTGATGCGCCACCGCCTTCGCTTCCACCACCAGCCGCGGGATGATGTCCTTGCCGAAATCATGGCTGGAATTGGGATCGGCATTGTCGCGGCGCAGCTGCTCGAACAGGAAGCCCGTGTTGAAGACATAGATGCCCATGCTGGCCAGCGCCCGCTCCGGCTTGCCCGGCATGCCCGGCGGATCGGCCGGCTTTTCCAGGAAGGAGAGGATGCGGTTGTTCTCGTCGATCTGCATCACGCCGAAGCCGGTCGCGTCCTGACGGGCGATCTCGATGCAGCCCACCGTCACATCGGCGTCGTCGTCGACATGCTGCTGCAGCAGGCGCTCGTAATCCATCTTGTAGACATGGTCGCCCGCCAGCAGGACGATGAACTTCGGCGCATAGGTCTCGATGATGTCGATATTCTGATAGACGGCATCGGCGGTGCCGAGATACCAGCGCTCCTCCGAGACGCGCTGGCTCGCCGGCAGAATGTCGAAGCTCTCGTTGCGCTCCGGCCGGAAGAAGTTCCAGCCCCGTTGCAGATGGCGGATCAGGCTATGGGCCTTGTATTGCGTCGCCACCGCGATGCGCCGGATGCCGGAGTTGAGCGCATTCGACAGCGCGAAATCGATGATCCGCGATTTGCCCGCGAAATACACCGCGGGCTTGGCGCGCTTGTCGGTCAGCTCCATCAGCCGGCTGCCGCGGCCGCCGGCGAGTACATAGGCCATCGCATGACGAACATGGGGCCCGGTCGTGGGAGTGGTCGCTGCCATGGCTCTATTCGCCCTCGAGTTGGAACATGACGGTCGCCAGCGGCGGAATCGTGACCTCGGCCGAGGCGGGCAATCCGTGCGAGGGCGAATCCCGGGCCGTCACTCGGCCGAGATTGCCCTGCCCCGAGCCGCCATAGGCCGGGGCGTCGGAATTGAAGATCTCGCGCCAAACGCCCGCGGCGGGCAGGCCGACGCGATAACCATGGCGCGGCACCGGGGTGAAATTGCTGAGCACGGCCACGGGCCGATCATCGGCGGCGCCAAAGCGCAGCCAGGCGAAGACCGACTGGTCCCTGTCATTGGGCACGATCCAGCGGAAGCCCTCGGGTTCGCAGTCGCGCGCATAAAGGGCCGGGACCCGCCGGTGCAGGCGGTTCAGATCGCGCAGGCAATCGCGCAGCCCCCGGTGCAGCGGCTGGTCCAGCTCATGCCAACTCAATGAGCCGTTGAAATCCCATTCGCGGGACTGGCCGAATTCCTGGCCCATGAACAGGAGCTTCTTGCCCGGATGGCCCCACATGAAGCCGTAATAGGCCCGGGCCGTGGCGAATCTCTGCCAGTTGTCGCCGGGTATCCGACCCAGAAGCGAGCCTTTGCCGTGGACCACCTCGTCATGGGAGACCGGCAGGACGAAATTCTCCGAGAAGGCATAGACCATCCCGAAGGTCATCTGGTGGTGGTGCCAGCGGCGATGCACCGGCTCGCGGGAGATGTACTCCAGCGTGTCGTGCATCCAGCCCATGTTCCATTTGAAGCCGAAGCCCAGCCCCCCGGCATAGGCCGGACGCGACACGCCGGACCAGGCCGTCGATTCCTCCGCGATCATCAGCACGCCCGGATGCTTGGCATAGACCAGTTCGTTGACCTTCTGCAGGAAGGCGACGGCGTCGTTGTTGGTATTGCCGCCCTCGGCATTGGGCAGCCATTCTCCCGGCTTCCGCGAATAGTCGAGATAGAGCATCGAGCTGACGGCATCGACGCGCAGCCCGTCGATGTGGAAGCGATCGAGCCAATAGAGAGCATTGGCCATCAGCGCATTGGCCACCTCGCGGCGGCCGAAATCGTAGATGGCGGTGTTCCAGTCCGGCTGGAAGCCGCGACGCGGATCGGCATATTCGTAGAGCGGCTGACCATCGAAGCGGGCGAGGCCGTGCTGATCGGTGGGGAAATGGGCCGGGACCCAATCGACGATCACGCCGAGCCCCGCCCGATGGGCACGATCGACGAAGCGCGCGAAGCCCGCGGGATCGCCGAAGCGCCGGGTGGGGGCGAAGAGCCCGATAGGCTGGTAACCCCAGGAGGCATCGAGGGGATGCTCGCAGATCGGCAGCAGCTCGAGATGGGTGAATTCCATATCGAGGGCGTAGGGGATGAGCCGGTCGGCGAGCGCGTCATAGGAGAGGAACCAACCCGACCCGTCGCGCTGCCAGGATCCCAGATGCACCTCATAGACGGCCATGGGCTGGCGCCGCGCATCGATGGTGGCGTGGACCTCGCGATGGGCGGCGTCGTTCCAGGTGAAATTGTCGGTTCGCGTCACGAGGGAGGCGGTAGAGGGCCGCAGCTCGCTGCCGAAGCCGAAGGGATCGGCCTTCAGCGGCTGGATCCGTCCCTCGTGGTCGGTGATCTCGTATTTGTAGACCGTGCCCTCACCCACGTCCGGGGCGAAGATCTCCCACAGCCCGCTGTCGAGGCGCTTGCGCATCTGATGGCGCCGACCGTCCCAGCGGTTGAAATCCCCTACGGCGGAGACGCGGGAGGCATTGGGCGCCCAGACGGCGAAATGTACCCCCGCCACTCCCTCATGGGTCATGGGATGGGCGCCCAGCCGCTCATAGAGCCGGCGATGCGTGCCCTCGACCAGCAGATGGTCGTCCATCTGGCCGAGCACCGGGCCGAAGGCGTAGGGGTCGCGGAGCTCCCAGACGCCGCCGGCATTGCCGGCCCGCAGGCGATAGCCCTCGTACCGGCCGCGGCCGGGGATCAACCCCTCGAAGAACCCGTCGGCATGGCGCTGGGCGAGCGGCCCCAGCACGGCACCGTCCTCGGCCAGCACCTCGATCCGTTCGGCGCCGGGCACGAAGCACCGGATTACGAGCCCGCCCGCGGCCTCATGAGGTCCGAGGATCGCGAAGGGGTCCCAGTGGCGCGCCCCGACGATGGCGAGGATATCGGCGTCCGCCGCCTGCCAGCCTGCCGGCGCCGCCTTCCCCCGGGTCGCCATCAGGCTCGCCCGTCGAGAGCGCGAGGCGGCTTTCCGTTGTGGCTTGGCCGGGACCCCATCGGGGCCATCCTACAACGGGGTCAGGGCCGGTGCTGTCGGAAAAAAGAAACTAAAACGCCGGCGTCTTCGAGATCAACCTTTCCTTCAAGCTGATCGAATAACGCCCTACCGCAGATAGGCCTCGGCGGCGTAGCGGCGCATCATGCGCTGGGTGTTGAAATAGCCGGCGATCTTGCTGATGCTCTGCTTCATCATCCAGATCCAGCGGCCGCGGTCGTGGTAATAGAGCGGCAGCACCACGGATTCCAGCTTCTGATACAGATCCTGGGCGTTGGCCCGAGCCTGCCCAGGGGCGCCATTGTGGCCGCCGTCCTGGCCGATGGACCAGCCGGTCACGCCCTCGATGGCGGCTTCGACCCACCAGCCGTCAAGCACGCTCAGATTGAGCACGCCGTTGAGCGCCGCCTTCATGCCGCTGGTACCCGAGGCCTCCAGCGGCGGCTCCGGCGTGTTCAGCCAGACATCCGCGCCGGCGACCAGGGTCTCGGCCAGCTCCATGTCGTAATTGGGCAGGAAGGCGATCCGCATGTGATGCCTGAGCTCGCCGATATGGTCGTGGATGCGCCGGATCAGAAATTTGCCGCTGCCGTCATTGGGATGGGACTTGCCCGCCATCACCAGCTGGAAGGGATGGCGCGAATTGATCTGCAGCAGCTGGTCCAGATCTGTGAACAGCAGGTCGGGACGCTTATAGGCCGTCATGCGCCGGGCGAAGCCGAGGGTGGGAACGCTGGGATCGAGCTCGATGCCGGTGCGCTCCTTCACCAGCAGGACGAGATCGGATTTGGCCGTCGTATGGGCTTGCCAGACGCCGTCGTCGGGCAGCTGGTCGAGGCGCACCATGGCTTCGGGCTCATGAGCCCAGGCGGGGAAGTGATCGGTGAACAGGAGGCGAAAAGATTCATGGGCCCAGGTCGGCAGATGCACGCCGTTCGAAATGGCGCGGATCTTATAGCCCGGGAACATCCGCGTGGTGGTCTCCGCATGCCGGCTGGCGACGCCATTGACGAAGTCGCTGAGATTCAGCGCCAAGCGCGTCATGTTCAATTCGTTCTCGCCGGCGATGATCTTCACCTGCTCGGTGTCGATATAGCCCTGCAGCAGATGCTCCATCATCGAATAGGGGAAGCGGTCGTGACCGGCGTCGACGGGAGTATGGGTCGTGAAGACGCAGCGTTCCCGCACGGGTCCGACGTTATAGCGCAGCTGGCCCGGCAGCACCTCATCCAGCGGCCTCGGATGTCGGCGCAGCAGATCGAGGGCCAGCAGTGCGGCATGGCCTTCATTCATGTGATAGCGCCGGATGTCGAAGCCGAGCGCCTGGAGGATGCGCAGGCCCCCGATGCCGAGCACGATCTCCTGCTTGAAGCGGTAGGTCTGGTCGCCGCCGTACAGGGTGTCGGTGATCCGCCGATCCTCGGGCGCGTTCTCATGCAGATCCGTATCCAGCAGCAGCACCGGCACGTCCAGTCCCGGCCCGCTGGCCAGCACATGGAGCCAGGGCCGCACCCAGACCTCTCGGCCCTCGATCAGACAGGCAACCTTGGCGCGCAGCGGGGTGGCGAAATCCTCCGGCGTCCAGGGATCGGGATGCTCGATCTGGTCGCCGTTGCCGTTGATCTCCTGACGCAGATAGCCTTGGCGGTGGATCAGGGTCACGAAGACAATGGGCAACTCGAGATCGGCGCAGGAGCGGGCCGTGTCGCCCGCCAGCACCCCCAGCCCGCCGCTGTAGGTATGCATCTCCGGCCGGAGCGCGATCTCCATGGTGAAATAGGCGATATCGGTCGAACCCACATAGGGTCCGATGGTGGTCGCAGTCTGATTGGCCATGACTTCCCCGGGCGGCATCGGTTTGGGCGCCCTTGTTAGACTGGATCGGGCCGCCAGCCAATGCCTGATTCCAGCCCGGTTCCAGTTCCCGGTGTCGCCGACTCAGCCTGCCCTACCAGCGACTGACCGGCAGAATCACGATTTGTGCCAGCGGGATATGGACGGTCCGATCGAGGGGCTTGGTCTCGAAGATATCGACGCCCATCCGGGCGGCGGTTGACAAGCGCGGAGCTGCAGGCATTTCATTCCGGAACCTGTCCCTGCTTGGGAGGTCGGCATGTCCCAGCGAATGAGTTTCGCTGCCTTCTGGCCGCAATATCTCGACGCCCCTCGCGATCCGCGAACCCGCGCCATCCACTATCTGGGTACGATCCTGGGTGTCCTTTCCTTTATCGCCTTCCTGGTCACGCTGGACTGGCGCTTCCTGGTGGCGGCGCCGATCCTGGGCTATGGCCTGGCCATGCCCACCCATCCGATATTCGAGGGCAATCTTCCCAAGACCTTCGAGCATCCGGCGCTCTCCTTCGTCAGCGATTTCTATATGCTGTTCCTCTGGGCTAGCGGCCGGCTGCCGTCGGAGCTGGCCCGGCTGCCGCCTGCCGGATCCCGCTCGTCGCCCTGAAATCGCCGCCGCTGAAATGTTCGTTGCGCCGGGCGTCGCGGGTGCCCTAGGGGATGGCATCGAGCTCATGGGCCGGCAGAGAGTACGCCCCCGCGGCTTTCCTTCTCACCCTAACTCCTGCCTTTTCGCCCTAACTCTTGGCCTTCGCCCCATCGATCTCGGCGAAGACCTCGCGCGCATTGCGGAAGGCATCCACCCCGGCGGGCACGCCGCAATAGATGGCGACCTGGAGCAGCACCTCGCGGATCTCCTCGCGAGTCACGCCGTTGCGTAGCGCCCCGGCCAGATGCATGCGCAGCTCATGGGGCCGGTTGAGGGCGCAGAGCATGGCCAGGTTGAGCATGCTGCGCGTCTTCTTCGACAACCCCTCGCGGCCCCAGATCGCACCCCAGCAATATTCCGTCACCAGCTCCTGCATCGGCCGGTTGAAGTCGTCGGCGGAGCTGATGGATTTCTCGACGAATTCCTTGCCGAGGACGGATTTGCGGATCTCGAGCCCACGCTCGAACATTTCATTCGCCACGATATCCTCCTGATGTTGTCGATCGTTCACAAGGCGGTCAGCATGGCAGGAGGCCGACGTCATCGCCATCCGGTTGGTGAAGCGCTCGATGGCGGCATGATTTTCGCCCGGCGCGGCGCGGCGCGGCCGGCATCGACCGAGGCCAACGGAGCGGTGTGGAGGGCGCCCGAGAAGGTCGGCACCGCCGAGGCCACGCCGATGGCGGCATGGCGATGTAGCGAGAGGGCGGCGCGTCCCGGCCTCGGCCGGAGACGCGCCGTCTTGGCAACCCCTTCGGTCAGACCCTTTGGCCGGCTCTCCCGCCGACCGGCTCCGGGATCGAAAAATCGGCGGCGGTCCGGGGTGCGGCCGGCGGCTCCGCGATCTCGACTTCGGAGGCCGGTGCGGCGTCCGGCACTGACGCCTCGGGCAGCACGTCGATCTGGCCCGATATGATGCCGCCGCGGGCGATCTCGATTCGGCCGTAGCTGATCTTGCCCAGCACGCGGCCGGTCGAATGGATGACCAGCGTGTTCCTGACCACCAGCTCGCCTTCGATCAGCCCGCTGACCTCGGCGGATTC
>DATHQQ010000311.1:0-2107 GCA_035482595.1 Verrucomicrobiia bacterium | reverse complement strand
GCCCAGAGCAGGAAGGTATAGGCCTGGACGCCGGCGAAGACTGGCAGGCGGAACAGCGCCAGGGGAATCATCGGCTGATCGCTGCGGGATTCCACATAGAGGTAGAGCGCCAGGGCCAGGAAGCCCAAGACGATCGGCAGGCCGGAGATGGGATCGAGAAAACTGTGCCGCCCGGCCTCGATGAGGCCATAAGTAACGCCACCCAGCCCCAGCGTCGCCAGCACCGCGCCCAGAACATCGAGGCCGCCGCCCCGGCTCGCCCGGCTCTCCGGCACGCGCGCTGCGAGGATGACGAGCGCCAAGGCGGCCAGCGGCAGATTGATCAGGAAGACCCAGCGCCAGGAGAAGGCATGGACGAGCCAGCCGCCCAGCGCCGGCGCGGCGGCAACCATGACACCGGTGGCCGCCGACCAGAGCCCGATCGCCCTGCCGCGCCGCTCGGGCGGGAAATTCGCCGCCAGGAGCGCGAGGCTGCCCGGCACCATCAGCGCGCCGCCGATGCCCTGCAGCACCCGGCTGAGGATGAGGCTCGCCGGGCTCGTCGCCAGGCCGCAGCAGGCCGAGGCGATGGCGAAGATGAGGATGCCGATGCCGAAGACGCGCCGGCGGCCATGGATGTCGCCCAGCGCGCCGCCGACGAGGGTCAGCGCCGAGAGCAGCAGGACATAGGCCTCCACGACCCATTGCGCCTCGGCGAAGCTGGCGCCGATGGAGCGCTGCAGCACGGGCAACGCCACATTCACCACGCTCATGTCGATGAAGGCCATGCTGGAGGCGACGATGGTCGCCGCCAGCACCCAGGCGCCGCGATCGGGCGCGCTCGCCGGTTCGCTTCGTTCCACCGCCACGTTCGCCTAACCCTTTTTCCGGAAATCCTGGCGCATCATGTCGATGAAGGCGCGCAAGCCGGCGGGAACCTGCCGGCGGCTTGGATAATACAGAAAATATCCGGGAAAAGGCGGACACCAATCGGCGAGGACACGCTTCAATCGCCCCGCGCGCAGATGCGGCCGGGCATGGGGCTCGAGAACCATGGCCAGGCCCGCGCCATCGATCGCCGCGCCCAGCATCAGTTCCTGATCGCCCAGGATCAGCGGCCCGTCGACCTCGACCTCTATCGCTTCGCCCGCCTTCTCGAACTCCCAGCGATAGAGGCTGCCGCCCGGCAGACGGAAACGGATGCAGGCATGGTCGGTGAGATCGTGGGGCTTGCGCGGCTTGGGATGAGTGCGGAGATAGTCGGGCGAGCCGACCACCGCCATCCGCAGATCGGCGCTGATCCTGACCGCCACCATGTCGCGCTCCACGCTCTCCCCGAAGCGGACGCCGGCGTCGAAGCCGGCGGCGACGATATCGACGAAGCGGCCCTCGGTCGCGATCTCCAGCTGCATCTCGGGATATGTCTGGACGAAGCGCGTGATCACCGGCGCCAGAAGCAGCACGGCCGCCGAGCGCGGCACGTTGAGCCGCAACCGCCCGGCGGGCTTGTCGCGGAAGACATTGGCATCCTCCAGCGCGTCGGCGATGTCGCGCAGCGCCGGGCGCAGCCGCTCCAGCAGACGCTCCCCCGCCTCCGTGGGCGCGACGCTGCGGGTGGTGCGGTTCAGCAGCCTGAGGTCCATCCGCTCCTCGAGCCCGCGGACGGTGTGGCTGAGGGCCGAGGGCGAGAGCCCGAGCTCCGCCGCCGCGCGGCTGAAGCTGCGATGGGTGGCGACGGCGACGAAGGCGGAGAGGTCGGTCAGGCCGGCACGCATTGTTGAAGGACCTTCAGTAATGCATTGCAGATTGCAGGGCTTATTATAGGCTGCACAGATTGCTACGCTCCATCGCAGCATCAACCCCCCTCGATCCGGAGAATCCCATGAAGCGACGCCCCCTCGGCCGCAGCGGCCGCGACGTTTCCGCCATCGGACTCGGCTGCATGGGCATGTCCGAGTTCTACGGACCCACCGACGACGAACAGTCCCTCGATACCCTGGCCGCCGCGCTGGATCTCGGCATCGATTTCCTCGACACGGCCGACGCCTATGGCATGGGCCGCAACGAGGAGCTGGTGGGCCGGTTTCTCAAAAGGCGGCGCGATCGCGTGGTGCTGGCGACGAAATTC
>DATHQQ010000310.1:0-7498 GCA_035482595.1 Verrucomicrobiia bacterium | reverse complement strand
TCGCCGGCTCTTACTCCAGATTGTCCGGGTTGCGCTTGCCCGGCCCATGGCGATGGCCCGCATGGGGGTGGGGCGGATGGTGATGGCTGTGATCGTCGGGACCATGGCTATGGCCGTGATCATGGTCGTGATCGTGTGCGTGGACGTGGCCGTTGTGATGATGATGGTCATGACCGTTCGCGTGCGGGTGGTCGTGCTTCTCGCCGTCGGTGCCGATCCCTTCGACGTGATGGTGATGGCTCTCCTGGGCCAGCCCGACCTCGGCCTCGAATCCCAGGACCTGCGCCCGGTATTTGCAGAGGGCGCAGTTCATCTTGTTCTCGCCGTCCATGATCTCCTGGACCCGGTCGGCGAAGGCGTCCAGCACCAGGGGATGATCCTTGAGATAGGAGGCTTTCAGGAACTCGATCTCCGGATGGCGCTCGGCGAGCTGGTCGGCGATGCGGTAGATGCGCTTCACCAGCACGCCGGTGAACAGGAAATAGGGAAAGACGATGATGCGCCGGTAGCCCAGCTTCACCGCATGCTCGAGGCCGGGCCCGACCAGCGGGAATGTAACGCCGCTGTAGCAGACCTCGGCCCAGCCGAAGCCCATGCCCTCCCACAGCATCCGCGCGACCTTGCTGATATTGGAATTGGCATCGGGGTCGGAGGTGCCGCGGCCGACGACCATCAGCAGGGTCTCCTCCCGCGCGACCCGGCTTGTGGCGCCGGCTTCGGCCTGCTCGATGCGCTGGCCGGCGACGGCGAGCAGCCTTCGGTCCACGGCGAGATCGCGGCCGTAGTCGATCTTGAGATCGCCACGCTGGGCCGCATAGGTGTTGAGCACCGAGGGGATGTCGTTCTTCACATGGCCGGCGGCGAACAGCATGCCGGGAATCGCCAGGATGTGCCGCACGCCACCGCCATAGAGCTTATCGAGTCCGTCGCGGATGATCGGCCGGGCGAATTCGAGGAAACCCGAGGCGACCGGATATTGCGGCAATCGTGCCTCGATGCCGGCGGCCACCGACTGGAATTCGGTGATCGCTTCCAGGTCGCGGCTGCCATGGCCGCAGACCATCACCCCGATCTTGCTCATTCTGCCTCTCGCTTTCCTTGGTCGCTCGTGTCGCCTCGAACCCGCATTGACGTCAAGAGGAGCCAGAGCCCACTCTGCCGCCGATGCCGAGCTCCCCCGAGATTCTCCTGCTGGCCCTTGCCGCCGATGCCTTGATCGGCGATCCGGCCGCACTCTACGCCCGCCTGCCCCACCCGGTGGTGGTGATCGGGCACGGTATCGATGGCCTCGACCGCCGCCTGAACCGCGCGCAGGACAAATCGGCGATGCGGCGCATGGCCGGCATCGCGGCCTGCCTTGTTCTCGTGATCCTCAGCCTTGGTATCGGCTGGCTGCTGCACAGGTGCCTCGCCGCGCTTCCCGGCGGCTGGGTGGCCGAGGCTCTCCTGATATCGGCTTTCCTGGCGCAGAACAGCCTCTACCGCCATGTCGCAGCCGTTGCTCGGAGGTTGCGCGAAGAAGGGCTCACCGGCGGGCGGCGGGCCGTGGCCCGCATCGTCGGCCGTGATCCCGAGAGCCTGGACGAGGCCGGCGTCAGCCGCGCAGCGCTGGAATCCCTGGCCGAGAATTTCTCCGATGGCGTGACGGCACCGCTCTTCTGGGCCCTGCTTCTGGGCCTTCCCGGCATTCTCGCCTACAAGGCCGTGAACACGGCGGACAGCATGATCGGCCATCGCACGCCGCGCCATCTCGCCTTCGGCTGGGCTTCGGCTCGGCTGGACGATCTGCTCAATCTCATTCCTGCGCGCCTTGCCGGGCTCGTCCTGGCGGCTACGGCCTTCCTGCTGCCCGGCATGAGCGCGGCCGGGGCGCTCCGCGCCATGGCGCGCGATGCGCGCCGCCATCGCTCGCCGAACGCCGGATGGCCGGAGGCGGCCATGGCCGGGGCCCTGGGGCTGGCATTCGCCGGCCCGCGCCGCTATGGGGGCAAAATCGTCGACGATCACTGGATGAATGCCGGCGGCCGTCGTGACGCAACCGCCGCCGACATCCGCCGCGGCCTCTCTCTCTATGTCGGGGCCTGCGCGATGCAGGGCGCCTTGGTGGCGATCCTCGCGATCCTCTAGCTCACCGCGCATGGGCGATCTCCAGGATCCGGTCGAGATCGAGATGCCGGCTGAGATGCTGGGCGAGATCGTCGAGCACGGTATCGATCTCGGCGTCATAGGTAAGCCCGCTCGCCTGCCGGTCCCGGATCGCGGCGAGGAACGCATGGCGGAACTCATCCTGGCCGAAGATGCCATGGAGGTAGCAGCCGGCGACGCGGCCATCCGCGGAGATCGCCCCATCGCTGCGTCCATCGGCGAATTGCACGAAGGGTCTCTGCCGGTCCGCTCCATCCGTGCGTCCGATATGCATCTCATAGCCCCGTACAGGCGTGCCGCTCGCCACGTGGCTGGCGTGGATCTCGCTCAGCGTCTTGTCGCCGGTCATCTCCGTCGCGACCTCGAGCAGCCCCAGGCCTGCGACTCCACCGGCGGGCCCTTCGATGCCCAGCGGATCTTCGAGACGCCGCCCCAGCATCTGGTAGCCGCCGCAGATGCCGAACACCCGGCCGCCCCGGCGCAGATGCGCGGCGATGTCGATGTCCCAGCCTTCGGCGCGCAGCTCCGCCAGATCGGCCATGGTCGCCTTGGATCCCGGCAGGATGATCAGATCGGCATCGCCGGGAAGGGCGCGGCCGGGAGGCACCTTCTCGAGCGCCACATCCGGCTCGGCCATGAGCGGATCGAGATCGTCGAAATTGGCGATGCGGCCCAGCAGCGGCATGGCGATCTTGATGGGCTTGTCCTTGCCTGCCGGTGGCGTCGCGGCGAGGGACACTGAATCCTCCGCCGGCAGTCGGGAGGCTGCGGGGAAGAAGGGCACGACACCGAGGCTCGGTAGATTGCTGCGGCTCGTGATGATCGCAAGACCGCCATCGAAGAGCCGGACATCGCCGCGCAGCTTGTTGATGACATAGCCCTTGAGGCGGCGGCGCTCGCTCTCTTCGAGCAGCATCACCGTCCCCAGGATGCTGGCGATGACGCCGCCCCGGTCGATATCGCCGATGAGGACCACGGGCAGGTCCGCGGCCTCGGCGAAGCCCATATTGGCGATATCGCCGGCGCGCAGATTGGCCTCCGCCGGGCTGCCCGCCCCCTCCACCAGCACGAGATCGGCCGCCTCGCCCACGGCGTCGAAGCTCTCGAGGGCGCGGGGCAGGAAGGTCGTCTTCAGGGATTGCCAGGCGGCGGCCTTGGCATTGCCCCAGACCTTGCCTTGGATCACGACTTGCGCGCCGGTCTCGCTCTGCGGCTTCAGCAGCACGGGATTCATATGAACCGAGGGCGCGATGCCGCAGGCGCGGGCCTGCAGGGCCTGAGCCCGGCCGATCTCCCCGCCATCCGCCGTCACCGCCGCATTGTTGGACATGTTCTGCGGCTTGAAGGGCCGGACGACGAGTCCACGCGCATGGAAGGCACGCGCCAGCCCGGCCACGATCAGCGACTTCCCGACATCGGAGCCCGTCCCCTGGAACATGATGGCGGCAGGACGGCTCATGATCAGAATTCGATTCCGGCCTGGGCCTTCACGCCGTCGCGGAAGGGATGCTTGATCATGGTCATTTCCGTCACCAGGTCCGCCGCCGCGATCAGCGCCTCCGGTGCGTTGCGTCCCGTGGCGATGACATGGAGGTCCGGGCGGCGGGCCTGCAGCACGGCGACCACCTCGGCAACCGGCAGATAGTCGTAGCGCAGCGCGATATTGATCTCGTCCAGCAGGACGAGGCGATAGGAGGGATCGCTCATCATCGCCTGCGCCTCGGCCCAGGCGGCCCCGGCCGCCGCGATATCGCGCGCGCGATCCTGGGTTTCCCAAGTGAAGCCTTCGCCCATCGCCTTGAAGGTCACGAGTTCGGGAAAGCGCGCCAGGACGGTGCGCTCGCCGGTATCCCAGCGGCCCTTCACGAACTGGATGACGCCGCTGCGAAAGCCATGGCCGACGGAGCGCATGACCATGCCGAAGGCCGCGGTCGATTTCCCCTTGCCCTTGCCCGTATGGACGATGAGCAGCCCCTTCTCCTGGGTCTTGGCCGCCATCATCTTGTCGCGGGCGGCCTTGCGCAGCGCCGATTTCTCATTGGCGCGGCGGTTGATCTCGTCGTCGTTGTCATTGTTCTCCGGGGTCATGCGGCTCTCCTCAAACCGGCGAGATCGTCATAGGCGGCGTTCGCCCGTGGGCGCCAGAGGCCGCGGTCCATGGCCTCCGTCAGGCGCTCTGCCATCTCGCGCGCCGCATCGGGATTGGCCGCCAGCAGGAATCCGCGCACGGCGGGATCGGCGAGATAGGCCTCATAGACCGCATCGAAATGATGGTCGGCCACGGCGCCCGTCGTCGCGGCGAAGGCGAACATGTAGTCGACGGTCGCCGCCATCTCGAAGGCGCCCTTGTAGCCGTGGCGCATGACCCCGGCTATCCATTTCGGATTGACGACCCGCCCGCGTACGACGCGTGCGATCTCCTCCTCGAGCCGGCGGATGCGAGGGCTTTCAGGGCGCGAATGGTCGTTGTGATAGATCACCGGCCGGCGACCGCTGAGCTCCGTCACGGCGGCGGCAAGCCCGCCCTCGAATTGATAATAGTCGTCGCTGTCGAGCAGATCATGCTCGCGATTGTCCTGGTTGTGGATCACGCCTTCGACCGCCGCCAGCCGCCGCTCGAACAGGCCATGTTCGGCTTCGCCAGCACTACCCTCGCCATAAGCGTAGCCGCCCCAGGCGACATAGGCGCGCGCGAGATCGGCCGTCGTCTGCCAGCCGCGCTCGTCGATCAGCGCCTGCAGACCCGCGCCATAGGCGCCGGGCTTGGAGCCGAAGACGCGATGGCCCGCGCGCCGCGCCGCCGCCTCGGGCGCCATGCCGCTGGCTTCCAGGGCCTGGCGATCCCGCGCGACCCGCTCGGCCAGCGGATTCTGCGCCGGCGGCTCGTCGAGCGCCGCCACGGCGCGGGCCGCGCTGGCGACGAGGTCCACCTGCTGCGGGAAGGCATCCCGAAAGAATCCGGAGATGCGGAGAGTCACATCGACCCGCGGCCGATCGAGGATCGAGAGCGGCAGGATCTCGAATCCGGAGAGCCGTCCGGAATTGGCATCCCAGCAAGGCCTGACGCCCATGAGCGCGAGGGCCTGGGCGACATCATCGCCGCCGGTGCGCATATTGGCCGTGCCCCAGGCGCTGAGCGCCAGGCTCCGCGGCCAATTGCCATGCTCCTGGCGATAGCGCTCCAGCAGAAGCGATGCCGATTTCCAGCCAAGCTGCCAGGCGGCCGGCGTCGGCACCAGGCGTGTATCGACCGAATAGAAATTCCGCCCGGTCGGCAGCACCTCGGGCCGGCCCCGGGTCGGGGCGCCGGAGGGCCCGGGTGCCACGAAACCTCCGTCGAGACCGGTCAGCAGGCCCTCGATCTCGGCCTTGCCGCAGGCGCCGACGCGCGGGCGAAGATCCTGCTGGATGAAATCCATCACGGCCCCGGTGCCCCGCCATGCCGGATCGGGTGAGACCTCGCCGCCAACGAGCTGGCGCGCCAGAAGCTCGAGACGCTCCAGCGTATCTCCTGCGCTGCGCCAGCTTTCCGCGAACCCAGAGAGGATCGCCGGCCGCGCGCCTGTCCAGCTCGCCGCCATGTCGCAATCCAGCGGATCGAATCCCTCGCTCATGCCAAGGTCGCGCGACAAGGCCCGGATGAGCGACGCACGCGGGCCCTCGCCGTCGCCGCGCGGCAGCCGGGTCAGCGCGATCAGAAGATCGGTCAGCTGCTCGCCCTCGGGTGATTTGCCGAAGACATGCAGGCCATCGCGGATCTGCAGCTCCTTCAGATCGCAGAGATGAGCATCCAGCTTGCCCAGGGCGGAACTGGCCTCCTCCGCCGCCGCGATGCCGCAGTCCTTGTCCAGCCCGCTGCTGCGCGCGAGCTCCAATATCTGTTGGCGCAGGAGGTTGCAGCGCCGGGGATCGAGGCCCGACGCCTCGTAATATTCATCGACCAGCCTTTCGAGATCGGCGAGCGGGCCATAAGTCTCGGCGCGGGTCAGCGGCGGCGTCAGATGATCGACGATCACCGCCCCGGCGCGGCGCTTGGCCTGGCTGCCCTCGCCGGGATCGTTCACGATGAAGGGATAGAGATGCGGCAGAGGCCCCAGCACCGCTTCCGGCCAGCATTCCGCCGACAGCGCCAGGGCCTTTCCCGGCAGCCATTCGAGATTGCCATGCTTGCCCATATGGACGATGGCATGGGCCTGGAAATCCTCGCGCAGCCAGGCATAGAAGGCGAGATAGCCATGGGGCGGCACGAGATCCGGGGAGTGATAGCTCGAGGCCGGATCGATGTTGTAGCCGCGGGCAGGCTGAACGGCGACGATCGCATTGCCGAAGCGATGGATCGGCAGCTCGAAGCCTCCGGAATTGTAGAAGGGATCGCTCTCCGGCCGTCCCCAACGCGCTTCCACTTGCTCACGGGCACGTGTCGGCAGCCGCGACAGGAAGTCCCCATAAGCCGCGAGGGACAGTTTCTCGCCGCCATGGCGATGGCGGCCGCTATTGGTCGGTCCGGCCAGCAGCCGCGACATCAGGGCGGCACTGTCCGGCGGCAGCTCACCCAGCCGATACCCCGCGCCCTCCATGGCCTTCATCGCTTCCAGCAACCCTGCTGGCGTATCCAGGCCCACGCCATTGCCGATGCGCCCATCGCGGTTGGGATAATTGGCGAGGATCAGCGCCACCCGCCGCTCGCCAGCCGGCGCCTGTCTCAGGCGGGCCCATCCCGCGGCAAGAGCGGCCACGAAGGCAACGCGGTCGGGCACCGGCTGATAGGAGAGAATGGAGCATTGCGTCGCCGGATCGTAGCGCGCTTCGCCCTTGAAGCTGACGGCGCGCGACAGGATGCGGCCGTCGACCTCGGGCAGAGCCACCTGCATGGCGAGATCGCGGGCCGAGAGACCTTGGCTGCCCTCGCGCCACTCCGCTTCACCGCCGCCGGAGAAGACGAGCTGCAATACCGGCACATCCGCCGCATCGAAGGGGGTTGCTGCCCGCGCCGCGCCCGGCGACGACAGGGCGAAGGCCGTACCGTTCAGTATGACCGACGGCTTGGCGCGCTCGATCATCGCCGCAACCAGATCTGCGGCCGCGGACTCCTTGAGGCTCGTGGCATAGAGGGGAAGTGCATCGAGGCCCGCGGCATCGAGCGCGGCGATCAGGGCATCGATGGCGGCCAGGTTTCCGGCCTGCAGGAGCGCCCGATAGAATACGATGACGCCAACAGGGCGATCGCGCTTCCAGCGGACAGCGAGGTCCTCGTAGCCCGGCAGCTCGAGGCCCGGCCAGTAAAGGCCGGCGCGCAGCAAGGGCACCGGCTCTCGCCAGGCTTCCTCGCGTCCGGTCAGCGTCCCGGCAAAGC
>DATHQQ010000309.1:0-3664 GCA_035482595.1 Verrucomicrobiia bacterium | reverse complement strand
TGGGGCGCGCCGCCCAGGCAATGTTGCCCACGGCGGTTTATCACCTGGGGGTGATGGCGGAGCAGGGCGTGGGCCTGGCACGCGATCCGGCGGGCCGGCGATTTTCCCTGCGCCGGCTGATGGAGATCGGGCTTTGCCGGGGACTGGCGGAAGGAAACCAGGGGGCCATCCCCTCGGTGGAGCTCTGGCAGTCGTTCTTTCCCTTCTGCCATATCTTCGGCGTCGACCTCACCGATTTCTCGCGCTTCAACAGCAAGCGCTTCACCTCCCTCGTTGGGGATCAGTCGCAGCTGGAGGCGCTTCGTTCGGTGGCCGCCAAGATCGAGCCGGGCTCGCTGGAGGTCATTGTCGACGACGGCAGCCATGCATCCTTCGACCAGCAGCTGACCTTGCGCGAATTCTTCCCCCTCTTGGCCCCGGGCGGCTGGTACTTCATCGAGGATCTCGACTGGCAGCCCCCGGGCGAGGATGCGGGCAAGATCACCCTCACCAAGACCTTGCTGAAGGAGATTCAGCTCGAGGGCAAGGCCCGCTCCATCGATCCCCTCGGCATCAGCGGGCTATCGGACCGGATCGACGAGATTCTCTTCTTCGACAGCCACTATGAGCTCGAACGGGCCAAGCTGATGGGCGGCCTGGCCGCCATCCGCAAGCGCGGAGGCTCCGGTCTTGTCGGCTAGGACCCTATCCATTCGAAGGGAAGCATTCCCGTTCCGTCATTCCCGCTTTCGCGGGAATCACGAGACGGGTAGACCCCGTTCAACCTGATCGAAAATCGCCCCAGACGCGCTCTTTCGCGCGATAACGAGGATTGGCAGACGTGGCACTGAAAATCGCGGTCTACACCATAGCTTTGGACGAGGCCGCCCATGTCGACCGGTGGGCGGATTCGGCGGTCGATGCCGATCTTCGGATCGTCGGCGATACGGGGAGCAGCGACGACACGGTCGAACGCCTCCTGCGCAAGGGCGTGACGGTGCACCGGATCGGGATCCGCCCCTGGCGGTTCGACGATGCCCGCAATGCGGTGATGGCGCTGATCCCGGGCGATGTCGACGTTTGCGTCACCATGGACATGGACGTCTTCCTGGCCCCGGGCTGGCGCCCGAAGGTCGAGGCGGCCTGGACCCCGGGGACCACGGCTCTCTATAGCCGGATGATATTGCGGGCGAGCGTCGAGGATCTCGATCCGACGGGTGGTGCGCCGTCCAAGAGCTTCCACCACCGCTGGAACTATCGCTTCAAGCGTCCGGTGCATGAGGCGCTGTTCTTCAGCGGCGAGGGCGAGGTCGCGCGCAACTGTGACGATGTCGTCATGTATCATGTTCAGGATCACAGCAAGTCGACCCGCCGGCAATATCTGCCCCTGATGGAGCTCGCCCATAAGGAAGATCCGAAGGACGCGCAGATCTGCTTCTGGCTGGGGCGGGAATGCATGTGGGCGAACCGGCTGGAACAGGCTTGCGAACTGCTGCAGCGCTATCTGGCCCTGCCGACCAGCATTTGGGCCGAGGAACGCGCCGAGGCGATGCGTTATCTGGCGCGAATGCTTCCGGAGAAGCGGTTGTCCTGGCTGGAGAAGGCCCGCAACGAAGCGCCGCACCGGCGGGAGATCTGGCTCGATCTGGCCGAGGAATTCCATCACTACGAAGACTGGCCGAATCTCTTCTGGGCCTGCACCAACGGAATCGACAAGACCTGGCGCACGGGAAGCTACCTGGACGACGAGAATTGCTGGAGCTATCGGCTCTTCGATCTGGGCGCCATCGCCTGCTGGCATCTCAACGTGATGGATCGGGCCGTCGATTGGGGGCGCCAGGCGCTGGAGTTCGAACCCGGAAACGAACGGCTGCGCACGAATCTCGATTTCTTCATCCGCCGGCGCGACGAGGTTCGCGCCGGCGCCTGATCGATCCCGCGAGCCTATCCCGCACGATCAGCGGTAACGACTTTCAGGATCCGCCGGCGACCCTGCGCCGGCGTCTCGGTGCCGATCGAGGCATCGGGATCGCTCGACCGAAGCTCCTGCTCCGTCGCGTCAGTCCAGCCGGTGGGCGAAGCTCAGCTCATGGCCGTCCGGGTCGGTGATGTGGAAGAAGCGCTCGCCCCATTCGCCGTCGCGTGGCTGGGTGTCGGGGCGGTAGCCGGCGGCAATCACACGCCGGTGCAGGCCGTCCACGTCAGACTCGAAGAATATGACGCGCCCCCACCATGACCAGCGCCGCTCCGGCGGCGCGGCGATGAGATTGAGATGGGCGCTTCCGGCGCGAAAGGAGGTGAAGGCGGCATCGGCACCGCCATAAGCGAGATCGAATCCGATCATCCGGTAGAAGCTGACGGCGCGCGCCATGTCATGGGTTGCCAGCGTGATGGCGCCGATGCTCTCGATCATCGCAGGAGCACTCCTCTATTCCGTCGCGCCCAGCCCCGGACGGCGAAGATAGCTGCGCGCCCGCAGGACGAGCAGGACGGTGAGGGGCACGAGCACGACCACCCATGTCCAATTGCCGAGACGGCTGAAGGCCGCAGTGCCCAGCACATAGACGATGGCAAAGACGGCCGGAAGATAGGCCAGGGAGAGGACCGTCGTTCCGAGCAGGAAGCGCTTGAAGGACAGGTTGAACCAGCCGATGGCGATATAGGTGGGGAACATCAGCCCCGGCACGACCCTGCCGACGAAGATGACCCAGAGCATCTTGCCGCCGAGCCAGTCGCCGAGTTGCTGGACCCGCGGCCGGATCAGATAGCGCCGGGCCAGCGCGTTGTGCCGGGCAAGGGTGCCCAAGCCGTAGAGCAGGAGATCGCGGGCCACCATGCCGAGGAAGATGCAGGCGAAGGCGAGCTGGTACGAAAGGCGGTGCTGGGCCACCAGCAGGGCCGCGGCGATGATCGCGATATCCTCATGCAGGAAGGGGACGAGGAACAGGATTCCCGCGATGACGAGGGTGGAGCTACCCGAGGACAGATCGCCGACGATATGGAGGATCGAATTCATCGGCCGCTCACAGGGTCGCCCGCACGGTTGGGAAACGGTGAAATCATGAGCTCACGCGAATCCGCGCACCCTGATCCCCATCCGGACGATCATCATCAGGAACTGGGAGAAGATCTTCATATCCACCGGCATCTCGCGGCGCTTCACATCCAGCAGGAGGACCGCCCGGACCTCTTCGCTGTCGTTCCAGACCTCATGGGGAAATGTGTCGTCCCACAACATGAACTCCCCATCCTTGAGCCGGTAGTCCGCGCCATTGACCCTGAGCACCGCGGCCGGCTCCCCGTCCGCGGCCAAAGGCATGGCAAGGACGAGATAGAACCGCAGCACGCCCCGGAAGGGTCCGCGATGGGAGGGAATATGCTTGCCGGGGGCCAGGAAGGAAATGGAGACGGAAAGCACCTCGGGCGAGGCCGCGGCGATGGCGGCCAGAACGGGGCAGAGCGCCATGTTCGGCGGATTGGCGATGCCATAGGCCTTGAGGATGAACATCCGCCAATCCCTTCCGTCATTGTCGGAGATGGCGGTCTGCTCCTTCATGATCTCATGGAAGCGCGGGACCCGGGACAGGCGCTGGGCGATCGCCAGGGCCTCGGCGCGGATCTCGGGCCAGGCGCGGACAAATCTCTGGCCGTCGGGGAAATGCCTATCGAGATCGAGCACCGGCGG
>DATHQQ010000308.1:0-4356 GCA_035482595.1 Verrucomicrobiia bacterium | reverse complement strand
AGGGCCTTTTCACACAGCCTGGGTCAAACTCGGTCCATCGCCAACGATGAACGGCGTCTCACATCCTGGGTACCAAGTGTCAGATTTTATCCACTAGAAATCCGTGCAGCGGCCGTTCTGCTCCCAATCGCCGTAGCGCGTCGGCTCGGGGCCCTTGGGGCCGCCGATCTCCTTCGGCCGCTGGGCTGGCGCCTTCGGCAACTCCGGGGCGGGGTCTGGCGTTGTCTTTTTAGGCGAGTCTTGCTCGTCGCTCATAATCTGCATATGGCAGGAACGGCCGGCCGGGACAATGCTTGACGGCGGCCGCAGCTTTCCTACGTAGGAAACGGCAACGATGCCATACGTCCGCACCGCCCTCCTGCTCGCCGCCCTCACCGGGCTTTTCCTCGTCCTCGGCGCTCTCATCGCCGGCCGCGAAGGCATGATCATCGCCTTCTTCTTCGCGCTGGCGATGAACCTTTTCGCCTATTGGAATTCCGACCGCATGGTGCTGTCCATGTATGGCGCGCGGGAGGTCGACGAGGCGAGCGCCCCGCAGCTCCATGGCCTGGTGCGCGATCTGGCGCAGCGCGCCGGCCTGCCGATGCCCAAGATCTACATGATCGACAACGATCAGCCCAACGCCTTCGCCACCGGCCGCGATCCGCAGCATGCTGCGGTCGCCGTCAATACCGGCCTCATGCGCCTGCTATCGCCGGAGGAGGTCGCCGGCGTGCTCGCCCATGAGCTCTCCCATGTCCGCCACCGCGATACCCTCACCATGACCATGACGGCGGTGATCGCCGGCGCCATCGGCATGCTGGCCAATTTCGCCTTCTTCTTCGGCGGGATGGGCCGCGACCGACGCGAGGGCGGCGGGCTCGGCGCTCTGGGCGGGCTGCTGGTCATGCTCTTCGCGCCGATTGCCGCCACCCTGGTGCAGCTCGCCATCAGCCGGACCCGGGAATACGAGGCCGATCGCAAGGGCGCCGAGATCGCCGGCAACCCTCTCTGGCTCGCCAGCGCGCTGGGTAAGCTCGAGCACGGGGCGCGGGCGATCGATAATCCCGTCGCCGAGGGCCATCCGGCCACCGCCCATATGTTCATCGTCAACCCGCTGCACCGTCAGACCCTGGCCGCTCTCTTCGCCACCCATCCGCCCATCGAGGAGCGCATCCGCCGCCTCGAGGCGATGGCCGCGGCCCAAGGCCAGAGCGCGCCGGCACGGCGCGGGCCCTGGGGCTGACGGGTCGGGATCCGTCCTTCATTTCACGGCTTCCGCGAGGAGGAGACATGGCATCTGTGCGTTATCTCGTGCGCAATGTGGACGAGGCGGTCGCCTTCTATACCCGGCGGCTCGGCTTCGAGCTGAAGCAGCAATTCGGTCCCGCCATGGCGATCACGCGGCGGGGCGATCTGACGCTCTGGCTCGCCGGGCCGGGGGCGTCCGCCGCCCGGCCCATGCCGGATGGGCGCAAGCCCGAGCCCGGTGGCTGGAACCGCTTCGTGCTCGAGGTCGAGAATCTGGAATCCCTCGTGACCGAGCTTCGCGCCCAGGGCGTCCCCTTTCGCAACGAGATCGTCACCGGCCCCGGCGGACGGCAGATCCTGTGCGAGGATCCTTCGGGCAATGTCGTGGAGCTGTTCCAGCCGGCACGCTGAGGCGCGGGAGGCCGGGTCGACAGTCCGGAGGCCGCCTGCTCTGATTCATAACTGTACAGTTAGGGCCGGATAGCCTCGTTCTCTCTTCCGTCATGGTCGGCGAAGGCCGACCATCCACGAGTTTGCCTATCCCGGATCCGACCTGCGCCGCAATCTTCCATCGTCCCGTGGTGCATTTCGCCGTTAAGTCGCGGATGCTAGGGACAATCGGACGATCATGGACTTGGCCCGAGCAACCGCTGAACGTGTAGGACGATCGATAAAAGGGGGAATCAGCCAGCTTGGGGATGCAAACTCGTGGATGGTCGGCCTTCGCCGACCATGACGGCGGTGGGATCGAGGCTACCTGGTCTCAACCGCACAGCGGCTCATTCGGATGATCCTGATGTCGAGAACGAGGGCCGCGCAGCTCTTCACGGTTGTCGCCCTGGCCGCATCGGCTTGGGGGCTGATCGATCCGCGGCCTTATCCGCTGGCGATGGGACTACTCGCGATTCTTCCCTGGCTGGCCATCGTCATCTCGGCGCACTGGCGGCGGAGTCCGGGAGGGGGCGGGGACAACGCCTCGCAGCCCGATCTCCTCCTGCCCTTGATGCTGCCCGGCTGCATCCTCGGCTTGCGGGCTGTGCTCGACGTCCAGGTCTTGGCCGGATGGCTGCCGTTTCTCCCGGCGGCGGTCATCGCCCTCCTCATGACGCTCGTCATTCGCCGGGCGCAGAGCGAGCGGCAGATAGCGCTCTGGTTCTATCTGCTGATCTTCATTCCCGTCACGGCCTTCTACGGCTACGGCAGCACGGTGCTGGCGAACAAGATTCTCGATCAGGCGCCGCCGAAGATGTACCTGACCTTCGTCTACGATCGCTCGGTCAACAAGATCAGCCGGCATATCGAGCGCGATCTTCGCCTCGGGCCCTGGGGGCCGCGCAAGGCCGCGGCGAATGTCGAGGTGCCGCGCCGGGTCTTCGACGCGGTCCGGGTCGACGACAGCGTCTGCGTCCTGCTTCATCCCGGCGCTTTTCGCATTCCCTGGTTCGAGGTCGAGCCCTGCGGCTGAGTGCCCGCCCGCGTGGTAGCTGTGGCATCCGCCGCGCGAGACAGGCATAAGCCTGGCATGGCCAAACCCAATGCCCGCGCCGTGGCGCTGGATCTGCTGCAGGCGGTGCTCCGCACCAGGCATCCGCTGGACGAAGCCCTGGCGGCCCATCCCGCCTTGGCGCGGCTGGATCCCCGCGACCGGGGCTTCGCCCGGATGCTGGCGGCGACCTGCCTGCGCCGCCTGGGCGAGATCGACCAGGCCATCGCCCCGCTGCTCGCTACGCCTTTGCCGGCCAAGGCCAGCGCGGTCGCCGATGCGCTGCGGCTGGGGGCCTGCCAGCTTCTCTTCCTCGGGACCCCGGCCCATGCCGCCGTCAGCGAGACCGTCGAGCTGGTCGCCGGGCTGGGGGCGCTGGCCGGCTACAAGGGCCTGGCCAATGCCGTGCTGCGGCGGCTCGACCGCGAAAGGCCGGCCACCGATCCTTGGAAAAATGTGCCGTCCTGGCTGGCGGAGAGCTGGATTTCGGCCTATGGCGAAGCGGCCGCCCGGGCCATCGCCGCCGCACATCTGGTGGAGGCCCCGCTTGATCTCTCGGTCAAGGCCGATGCGGAGTCCTGGGCAGAAAAGCTGGGGGCCGAGATCCTGCCGACCGGCAGCCTGCGCCTGCGGGATTCCGCCGGCGCCATCGAGGCCCTGCCCGGCTTCGCCGAGGGCGGCTGGTGGGTGCAGGATGCCGCCGCGGCCCTGCCGGCGAAGCTCCTGGGCAAACCCGCGCCCCTGGGCGAAGCCCAGTTTCCCACCCATGTCATCGACCTCTGCGCCGCCCCCGGCGGCAAGACGGCCGAGCTGGCCGCAGCGGGCATCGCCGTCACCGCCGTCGACCGTTCGCCCCAGCGCCTGCGGCGGTTGAAGGCAAATCTGGATCGCCTGGGCCTCGCGGCCGCGATCGTGGAGGCCGATGCGTCGCGCTGGCGGCCGGAGGCCCTCGCCGAGGCGGTGCTGCTGGATGCCCCCTGCTCGGCCACGGGCACCATCCGGCGCCATCCCGACCTGCCCTGGCTCAAGAACCCGGAGGACCTGCCCAAGCTGACGGCGCTGCAGGACCGCCTGCTGAACAATGCCGTCGCCATGACGAAGCCCGGCGGGACGATCGTCTATGCCGTCTGCTCGCTGCAGCCCGAGGAGGGGCCGGCGCGCATCGCCGCCCTGCTCGCCCGCGGCGCACCGGTTGCCCGTGTCGGGATCGATGCCGCGGAGATCGGCGGCCTCTCTGAGCTGCTGACGCCCGAGGGCGAGCTGCGCAGCCTGCCCTGCCATCTGGCCGAGCGCGGCGGCATGGACGGCTTCTACGCCTGCCGGTTGCGGCGGGCCTAGCGCGCCGCGCCCCTGCGGCCGGGCTTCTCAAGGGCGAATCAAGCTGTTACCAAGGGCGCCATGTCCCGCGCGCTCCGAATCGCGCCCTCCATTCTCTCGGCCGACTTCGCGCGGCTGGGCGAGGAGCTGCGCGCGGTCACGGCCGCCGGCGCCGACTACATCCATGTCGATGTGATGGACGGGCATTTCGTGCCCAATCTCACCATCGGCCCGGTGGTGGTGAAGGCGCTCCGTCCCCACAGCCCCCTGCCCTTCGACGTGCATCTCATGATCGCGCCGGCGGATCCCTATATCCCCGCCTTCGC
>DATHQQ010000307.1:0-7511 GCA_035482595.1 Verrucomicrobiia bacterium | reverse complement strand
GCCGGCGCCGATATCGTCGGTGACCACGCGCCAGCCGCGGCCCGGCCGCGTCTCGCGATAGGCGACGGGCGGCGGCGCAATCGCGGGCCCGAAGGGCGTGAGAGCCATATCCTCCGAGCGTGGCGGTCGTTGCAGCAAGATCAATCGGCTCTTGTCGGCCGAGACCGAGAGCGTCGCATCCTCCGGCGCCGGCCAGACGACGGGCCAATGAGCGGTCGCCAGCGCCAGGCGCAGGCGATGGCCCTCGGGGATGCGTCGCGCGATGTCGTTCATTTTCAGGCTGATATCGCAGAAGCGGCCCGGCTCCAGCGCCGAGGGATGCTCGTGGCCGTCGCGATGGGTCAGATTGAGCGGCCCATAGGTGATGAGGGCCGAGGTGCCGTACGGGGCGACATCGCAGAGCCGCGCGGTGAGGTGAGCCTGCGGCCGATCGGCGGACAACGTCAGCCGCAGCTCCGGCGCGCCCAGGATCTCGATATCCTCCGCCAGGGGCGGCGTATCGAAGCAGAGGGAGCGGGCGTCCTCGACCCGCTGGTCGAGAGGCAGATCGGGGCTCTCGCCCCCATAGCCGCCCCAGCGGCCGCTGTCGCCGCCGGTGATCTGGGGCGAGCGGATGTGGAAGACCGCGGCGGCCGATCCCACCGCCACCTCGCTCAGCCCGTCAGCGCTCAGGTGATAGGCCTGCCCCTGGATGCGTGGCGAGGGCCAGACATCCTCCGCCACCCAGCGACCGGGATGCTCGGGATACCAGGGCTTCGGCGCCTTGGGTTCCAGCATCCAGACGCGATACATGGGCTCGTCCATGATCCCGGTGTCGATGCCCTTCAGCCAATGGTCCCACCAGCGCACCGCCTCCTGGAGATAGCCGATCGCCGGGCCCGGCTCGCTCAAATGCGGATAGGCATGGGTCCATGGACCCACGAGCCCTTTGCGGGGCCCGCGCAGACCCGCCAGCAGCCGCGGCACGGCGTTGGAATAGCTGTCCTCCCAGCCGCCGATGGCATAGACCGCACAGTCGATCGCGCGGTAATCCTCGCAGACGGAGCCCTGCTTCCAATAAGTGTCGCGGCGCTGATGGGCGAGCCATTGCTCGAGCCAGGGGCGGTGCGCCTCCAGCCGTGCCAGCCAGATCTCCCGCCAATTCTCGCCGACGAGCTGCGGATCAGGCGGGAGGGCGCCCCAGGTGAAGCGGTCGGCGCTCCAGGAGGGATTCTCGTTGATCAGGCAACCGCCCATGTGGTGGATATCGTCGGCATAGCGATCGTCGGTCGAGCAGAGGGTGATGATGGCCTTGAGCGCCGGCGGCTTCAGGGCGGCGACCTGCAGGGCATTGAAGCCGCCCCAGGAGATGCCGGTCATGCCGACGGTGCCGCTGCACCAATTCTGACGCGACAACCAGTCGATGATCTCGACCCCGTCCAGCTGCTCCCGCGGGAGATACTCGTCCGGGAGCAGCCCCTCGGATTCGCCGCTGCCGCGGATATCGACGCGCACGCAGGCATAGCCCTGGGCGGCGATCCAGGGATGCATGCGGACATCCCGGTAGATCGTCCCGTCGCGCTTGCGATAGGGGATCATCTCCAGGATCGCCGGCACGGGGTTCTGCTCGGCATCCTCGGGCAGCCAGATCTTCGCCGCCACCCGCACGCCATCCGACAGCGGGATATAGAGGTTCTCGATCAGCCGGATGCTGCGCGCGCCCCCGCCGTCCATGCTTCTCTCCCGTGCTGCCGGTAGGCCTCAGAAGTAACCTATGCCGCTCCCCGGAATAACCTCATAATTCATGGCAAGTTCATGAGTTCCACTCATATAGGGGAAGACCATGGCGACCGGCCTGGATGTGAAGCTGCTCCGCATGCTGGCGGCGATCGACCGTCATGGCACGCTCACCCGTGCCGCGGGCGTCCTGGGCATCACCCAATCCGCCCTCAGCCATCACATCAAGGAAAGCGAGCGGCGGATGGCGGTCGAGATCTTCCATCGCGTCGGCAAGCGCCTGCGCTTCACCGCGATCGGCGAGGAGCTGCTTCAGGCCGCCCGGGTCGTCACTGGCGAGATCGACCGGGTCGAAGGGGACCTCGCCTTGTTCCGCGAGGGCTATGGGCCGATCGTCCGTCTGGGGAGCGGCGCCTATGGCTGCGAGGCTTGGCTGCCGGACTTCATCGCCGGGCTCGGCCGCCGCGAAACCCGCTTTGCCATCGAGATCCTGCATACGGGCCTCGTCTTCCCGCCGGTGAACGCCGTGATCGACGGCCAGATCGACATCGCAATCTCAGGCGGCGAGATCGCCGACCGGCGGGTGCGCCGGCTCAAGCTTTTCGAGGATGAGCTGGTGGCGGTCCTGCCCGCCCGGCACCGCCTCGCGAAACGAGACTATCTGGAGCCCACGGATTTTCGCGAGGAGGTCCAGCTCAGCTATTCGGCCGTCACCGAGAAGGGCTTCGAGGATGAGCGCTTCTTCCGCCCTGCCCGCGCCATGCCCAAACGCTGGCTGCGCGCCGGCGATGTGGCGATGATCCTCGCCATGGTCCGCCGGGGCCTCGGCGTCTCGATCCTCAGCCGCTGGGCGGTGGCGCCCCATATCGCGGCGGGCGGGCTGGTGATGAAACCCCTCGGGCGCGACCGGATCAACACCGACTGGCAGGTGGTGATCCGCGCCGGCGAGCCGAAGGAATCCCCCGCCGACCAGGCCGCGACCCTGCTGGCGGAATGGTGGCGGAGGCGCCGCCCCGCAGCCTAGAGCAAGATCAGGATCTAGGGCTCCCGCAAGGGGACCGACAGCAGGCAGCCGAACTCCTTGGGAAAGTCGGTGCTGATCCGGGCATGGACCTTGCCCTGCTTGTCGAAGAAGCGGCTGCGCTCGGCGAGGGGAAACACGCCCTCATGCCAGATGTCGGGGTTGATGTAGAGGCCGCAGCTCCCGTCGAAATAGAAGGAGACGAAGTGCTCCGGCTTCAGATCGTCCCCGGGCAGGGCCAAGGGAACGACGAAGGGCGTGGCATCCAGCGGAAAGAAGAGCTGCCCGCCGTCGGGGTGATAGTTGGCATGCCAGAGCAGCACGCGCGACCGGTCGGCATCGCTCCGCGTCTCCGAGGCCCGGACCGGATCCTGGGACCAGCCCAGGAGATAAGCATTGCCGACCGCATCGTTGCGCCCATAGAGAACTTCGCCCTTCCACCAGAAGGAGAAGATGCCTTCGGTGGTGCCGCCTTCGTCGCCCGTGCCGCTGTCCACCTGGCGCCAGCCCTTCGCCGGCCAACGCACGATCTCGATGGGATGATGGTCGGGGTCGGCGACGAGCTGGCCGTAGCCCGCCAGGCTCTCCGGCGTCGCCCGCACCAGGGGCGTCTCGATCGCCCGCAACCCCGGTGCAATCTCGACCGGGGCCATGATTTCGGCCTGTTGCATATCGCGCATGATGCCTCCGTCTTCGCTGGATCGACCCTCGGCCCCCATAGCATGGCCCAAGGAACAGCAATGTGACAGCCCGCTCTCGCCTTGCCCCCGGGACGAGCGGCAGCGCTAAGATCGGCGGAGAACAAATCCTGGGAGCTTGCAGTCATGAAGATCGTCGTCGTCGGCGCGACCGGTGTGGTGGGAAAAGCGGTCGTGGCGGGATTGAACCCGCGCCACGAGATCGTCCAGGTCGGCAAGACCCGCGGCGCGCATCAGGTCGACATCAAGGACAGCGCCTCGATTGCCGCGCTGTTCAAGCGCATCGGCAAGTTCGATGCCCTGGTCTCGACGGTGGGCAAGGTGCATTTCGGCGAATTCGCCGATATGACCGAGAAGGAGTTCGCCGTCGGGTTGAAGGACAAGCTGATGGGCCAGGTCAACCTCGTGCTTCTCGGCCGCGACCATGTCAACGACGGCGGCTCCTTCACTCTCACCAGTGGCTTGCTCAGCCACGACCCGATTCGCCGGGGCGTCAGCGCCAGCCTAGTCAACGGCGCCATCGACGCCTTCGTGCGCGCCGCGGCCATCGAGCTGCCCCGGGGCCTGCGCATCAATTCCATCAGCCCCGGCCTGCTCGAAGCATCCGCCGAAGCGCTGGCGGACTATTTCCCCGGCCATGAGACGGTCTCCGGCGAGCGCGTGGCGCGGGCCTATGTGAAATCCGTGGAGGGGCGGCTCACGGGGCAGGTTATTCACGTCTTGTAGCCGGTCGCCGGGAACTTCGGCGATCACCAAAGCGTATCCGGCATGACGCGGAGATGCCCCTCCAGGTGACATAACCCTGCAACATCCCTGGCGTATGCAGGAGGGATGCAAAGCGACTCGCACGCCGTCGGATTGGACGCTTCGATCCCATCGGCCTTGCTGCCCATGCCGGACTTCACCTACGCCTCGGACGAGGTCGGGCCCTTCGCCCAGCGCCTCATCCGGACGATCGAAAAGGTGACCGGCCAGCCCCTCATACGCCGCATGTACGAGCAGTACCGGCTGCTGCAGCGTCCGCCGGAGCTGTTCTGGCAGGACGCCATCGCGGCCCTCAAGCTCGACGTGCGCCTCAACCGCGACCCGCAGCGGATCCTCCCGCCGCGCGGCGCCCTGGCCATCGTCGCCAATCATCCCTTCGGCGTCGTCGACGGCATGATCCTGTGCTGGCTCGTCTCCCGCCTACGCCAGGACTACATGATCATGACCCACTCCATCCTCTACCGCGCCCCGGAGGTGCGGCCGCATGTTCTGCCGGTCGATTTCTCCGGCACGAGGGAGGCTCTGGAGACCAACATCCGCTCCCGCGCGGAAGCGCGCCGCCTGCTGGAGCGAGGCGGCGTGCTGATCGTCTTCCCCGGCGGCGGCGTCGCCAAATCCCGCACCTTCCATGGTCCTGCCGAGGAGCTGGAATGGGGCAGCCTCGCCGCCAAGCTGATCCTGCGCAGCGGCGCCGACGTGCTCCCGGTGTTCTTCAGCGGCCAGAACAGCCGCATCTATCAGGTCGCCGCCAAGCTGCACCAGACCCTGAAGCTCTCGCTCCTGTTCCATGAGGTCAGCAACAAGATCGGGGAGCGGATCGAGGTCTCCATCGGCGATGTCGTCTCCCAAGCCAAGCTTCGCTCCCTCGGCGAAGCCGCGGCGGTTACCCGCTTCCTCCGGCAGGCGGTCTGGGACGCACGGCTGACCGCTTAGGCTAGGTTCTCCGCAGAGCTGGCCTGCAAACCCCGCGCTTGGCAGGAGCTGCGCGGCGCGGCAGAGTTTTCCCTTCGAACCGGGGGAAATATCGGGCATGGCGCGCGTCGAAGCGGTCGATCCGAGACGCCTTGGCGAGGGTCGGCCCAATGAGCGCCTGAGGGGCGTTCTCTGCGTCGCGGCCGCGGCGCTCATCTACACGCTGCAGGATGTCATCATCAAGCTGCTCAGCGGGCGCTATCCGCTGCCCGAGGCGCTCGCGATCCGCTGCCTCGTGGGATTCCTGCCGCTGCTGGTGCTGGTTCATTTCGACGGCGGGCTGGGACGCCTGCGCATCCGATGGACGCGCGGGCTTCTGCTGCGCGGATTCCTGATGCTGCTGAGCTACACCTGCTACTACCTCTCCATCGCGGCCCTGCCTCTCGCTGCCGCGGTCTCACTGTTCTATTCCAGCCCGCTTTTCCTGGTGGCACTGGCCGGGCCGGTCCTGGGCGAACGTGTCGGGCTCCGCCGCTGGCTTGCCATTCTCGTCGGATTCTGCGGCGTGCTGATCGTCAGCCGACCGGACGGTGCGGCGATCGATCCGGCCGCATTTCTCTCCTTGGGCGCTGCGATCTTCTACGCTCTCGCCCAGCTCATGACCCGGCGGCTGGCGGACGGGGAGCGGGCCTCGATCATGATCCTGGCCCAGAACGTGGTCTATTTTGTCGCGACGCTGGTCATGGGCGCGATCGCCGGGCGCGGCGGCTTCGCGCAATCCAGCGATGCCAGCCTGCAATTCCTGCTCCGGGCCTGGGTCATGCCCACGCCGTTCGATCTGGGGCTGCTGGCCTTGACGGGATTCGTCGCGGCCATCGCCGGCTGGCTGCAGACGCAGGCCTATCGCATCGCCCCCGTCAACGATGTGGCGCCCTTCGAGTACAGCGCCATTCCCTGGGCCACCCTCTGCGGCCTCCTCATCTGGGGCGAGATACCGAGCGCCTCCACCTGGCCCGGCATCCTGGTCATCGTCGCCGCCGGCGTCTATCTGCTGCACAAGCCGCGCGCGCAGAGATGAGGCACGCGCTGCGGGCGGCGCCTCAGGGCGTGGGCATCAGGACGGCGCGATCGGCCGCGAGCTAGGTTCGGATCCCTCGAGGATCCGATCGATCGTTCCCAGGATACCGTCGAGGGGGCTGAGCTTGCTCAATATGGCGTTGGCGCCGACCGCACTGGCCGCTTGAAGGTCTTCGGCATTGCGCAAGGTGGCGAAACCCGATACCGCGAGGATGCGAACATCCTTGCTCGCCTCGCGGAGCTTACGGATGACCTCGCCGCCGTCGAAGCCAGGCATGCGCATATCGGTGATGACGAGGTCCGGCCGCTGGGCCCGGAAACGCTCCAGCCCATCGCGCCCGTTTGCCGCCTCGGTGACTTGATGGCCGCCGTCCTCGAGGATCTGGCGGAGCACACCCCGATAGAAAGCGTCGTCATCGATCAGAAGGATCAGAGCCACCCGGGGCCTCAAACAGCTGGTCGCCGTCCCTCCAGTGTTACTCCGGGGCCCCACGGGGTGCCACAGTCAAAAATGACCTGATGAAACTTCCGCTTGCAGAAGCAACGCCTTCTCCCTAGCAATCTGCATGACGGCGGACGGCCCGGAGGGAGCTATGACGGATAGATCTGGACTAGGAGGATCGAGGCAGGCTCGGGTCCGCTGGCTGGGACTGCTGCCGCTCCTGATGGCCCTCTCGGCCTGCACCGGCGGCAGCGATGAGCGCCAGCAGAACCTCTCCTTGGCCTGCGAGATGCGCAAATGCGATTGCGGGCCGGACGACCAACTCTTCAAGCCCGGCGTGCCGGTGCTCTGGCAGACCGATGGCTCGACCTACTGCCCGAAGGGCTATCACCTGCGCATCCTCGATCAGCCGCCGAGCTCGAAGATGGTGACCTGAGCCGACGCGCTTCCCCCAAGCGGGAGCGCCATCCGACGATCAATGCCACTCCGATAACTCGACGGTCACGCCCTCGGGGCCGGCGAGGAAGACCAGCTTTCGCTGATGGTAATCCATGATCTCGTTGCGGGCGGCAAAGCCCGCCGCCGTCATCTTGGCGAGCGCCGCCGCCACATCATCGACCGCGAAGCAGACATGGTTGAGGCCGAGCTTGCTGAGATTTCGGATCTCGGGATCCGGCGTCGCGGCGGGATGCAGATAGTGCAGGAGCTGGATTTCGGTCCGCGGCTCGACGCCCTCCGCGACCAGGGTCACATGCTCGGCCTCGATGCCCGCAACGCCCATATACCTGGCGAAGGTCTCGCCGGAGATGACGGCCGAGATCGCCTCCTTGAATCCGAGCAGGCTGAAGAAGCGCTTCGCCTCGGGAAGGTCGTTCACGAC
>DATHQQ010000306.1:0-2044 GCA_035482595.1 Verrucomicrobiia bacterium | reverse complement strand
GGATTGGCGGTGGCGGAATAATAGGATCGAACGAGGCTCGACATCGCGACGTCAGGCTAGCGGGGAACCCCCCCATCGTCCATCGCACGAAGACCCTCCATCGCGCGGGAAACGATCGCCTGCCGGCGAGCGATGGCGATTGCCTGGCGGGCGGGCGATCGACAGAATGGGCGCGATCCCATAGAGCGAGTTGGACCCATGCTGAAAGGTCTCGATCCCCTTCTCACCCCGGAGCTGCTTCAGGTCATGGCCGCCATGGGCCATGGCGATGAGCTCATCCTCTCCGATTGCAATTTCCCCAGCGATTCCGTCGCCGCCGAGACGGTCCACGGCCAGGCCATCCACCTCGCCGGCGCCGATATCGGCCAGGCCGCCGCGGCGATCTTCTCGCTCTTCCCCCTCGACAGCTTCGTCGAGGCGCCGATCCTGCGCATGGAGGTGGTGGGAAAACCCCAGGAGGTGACCGCCGTGCAGGAGGAGCTCCTGCGCGCCGCCCACGCCGGCGCCGACCGCAAATGGACCATGGGCTCCATCGAGCGCCATGCCTTCTACGAGCGGGCCAGGCGCGGCTATGCCGTGGTCGTCGCCATGGGAGAGCGCCGGCCCTATGGCTGCTTCGTCTTGATCAAGGGCGTCATCGGCCCGGACGGCAAGGTGGTTTGAGGCTCCCGCGGCGCTGCGGCGCGCTCTTGCGCCGGATCATGACAGGGTCAAGACTGTTGGTTCAGGGACGGGGGTCCACGACCCGAGAGGGGAAGCCATGCTGAAGGAATTCAAGGAATTCATCTCCCGCGGCAGCGTCATCGACCTCGCCGTGGGCATCATCATCGGCGCCGCCTTCACGGCCATCGTCAACTCGCTGGTCAACGACATCATCATGCCGCCCATCGGCTTGCTTCTGGGGGGCATCGATTTCACGAATTTCTTCATCACCCTCAAGGGCACGCCCCAGGCGACGCTGAAGGCGACCCAGGATTCCGGCGCCGTGGTCATCGCCTATGGCCAGTTCATCAATTCGGTGATCAAATTCGCGATCGTGGCCGCGGCCGTCTTCCTGCTGATCAAGCAGGTGAACCTCTTCGTCCGCAAGAAGGAGGCAGCGCCGCCGCCGCCACCGCCCGAGGTCGAGCTTCTGACCCAGATCCGCGATCTCCTGAAGAACCGCGGATAGGAAGCCGCCGCGAAGACTTGCTTTCGTGCTGATCGCCGCGCTGATCTTCCTGGCCACCTATGTGGTGATCGCGCTCGGGCGCGCGCCGGGGCTGCGGCTCGACCGCGCCGGCGCCGCCCTCCTCGGCGCCAGCCTGATGGTGGCGAGCGGCACGCTCACCCTCGACCAGGCCTATAGGGCCGTCGACCTCGACACGCTGACGTTGCTGCTGGGCATGATGATCATCGTGGCCCATCTGCGCCTGGCGGGGTTCTTCCAACTGGCCGCCGCCTGGGTGGGCCGTCATGCCCATCGCCCGGCCCTGCTGCTGGTCGGCGTGGTGCTGGTCTCGGGCCTGCTCTCCGCCTTCCTGGTCAACGACACGGTCTGCCTGATGCTGACGCCGCTGGTGGCAGAGACGACGCTCGCCATGCGCCGCCGCCCTCTGCCCTATCTGCTGGCGCTCGCCATGGCGTCGAACATCGGGAGCACGGCGACCATCACCGGCAATCCCCAGAACATCATGATCGGCAGCTTCTCGCGCATTCCCTATGCGGAATTCGCCGGCGCGCTCGCCCCCGTCGCCGCTGTCGGGCTGGTGGTCGTGACCCTGCTGATCCTGCTGGTCCATCACCGTGAATTCCTCACCGCCGAGCGGCTCACCCGGGCGGCGGTGCGGGTGCGCTGGAACGGATGGCTCCTCATCAAGTCCCTCGTCATCACGCTGACCGCCGTCGCCCTCTTCTTCGCCGGCCAACCCCCGGCCAAGGTGGCGATCACCGCCGGGGCGCTGCTGCTGCTGACGCGGCGCCTGAAGCCCGAGCGGGTCTATCGCGAGATCGACTGGTCCCTGCTGCTGCTCTTCGCCGGGCTCTTCATCGTGGTGCGCGGTAT
>DATHQQ010000305.1:0-6120 GCA_035482595.1 Verrucomicrobiia bacterium | reverse complement strand
TCACCTTGAAGGCCGTGACCATGGCCAGCCTGTCCGCGTCGGATTTCACCTTCCACGCCCCGAGCGCGCCGGCGGCGAGCTGGGCCGCCTACACCGCCGCGGCCAATTCACACCTCCACACGGCCTGACCCCACGAGAAGTCGCGGAACCGTGCCGTTGCTCTAGCCGGCCGGCTTGCGCTCTATCAGCTCGATCTTGTAGCCGTCCGGATCCTCGATGAAGGCGATGACGGTGGTGCCATGCTTCATCGGTCCCGGGGGGCGCGGGATCTTGACGCCCTCCTTGGCCAGGCTCTCGCAGGTGGCATAGATGTCCGGCACGGAGACGGCGAGATGGCCGAAGGCATTGCCGATCGCATAAGGCTCCTTCTGGCCCCAATTATGGGTCAGCTCGATGGCCGTATGATCGGCTTCATCGCCGTAGCCGACGAAGGCCAGGGTGAATTCCCCGCTCGGATAGTCGTTGCGGCGCAGCAGCTTCATGCCGAGATGGCGGGTGTAGAAATCGAGCGACTTCTCGAGGTCGAGCACCCGAATCATCGTGTGCAGCAGCCGATAGCTGGAAGCGGCGCCGGTCTGGGCGGCCGGCCTCACGGCGAGCTTGCTCTTGCTTGCTGGGCTTTGGACGGACTTGCTCATGGCATGATCCCTCGATTGCGGCGCAAAGAGGCGCATTGTATAGGGTCTTGCCCGCCGGCCGCTACCAGGCCGGCTTCACAAAACGGGACGCTCCAGGAATCGTGCGAGAGCTCAGGACTGCCGTGATCGGCGTCGGCCATTTCGGCCAGCATCACGCCGGCAAATATGCGAGGCTCGAGGGCTCCCGGCTCGTGGCGGTGGTAGACCGGGATCCGGCGCGGGCGCAGGCGATCGCCAGCCAGCATCGGGTCGAGGCGCTCTCCGATTATCGCCCGCTTCTCGGCCGGGTCGATGCGGTCAGCATCGCGACACCGCCGGCGAGCCATTTCGAGGTCGCCCGGGATTTCATCGAGCATGGCGCCCATGTCCTGGTCGAAAAGCCGGTCACCGCGACGGTGGCGGATGCCGGTGAGCTCATCCGCCTCGCCACGGCGCGAAGCAAGGTCCTGCAGGTCGGCCATATCGAGCGCTTCTCCGCCGTCGGGCGGCCCTTGGCGGCCTTGATCGACCGGCCGCTCTTCATCCAGGCCTCCCGCATCGGGCATTTCGCGCCGCGCGGCGAGGCGGTAAGCGCCGTGCTCGATCTCATGATCCACGACCTGGATCTGATTCTCAGCCTGGTGAAATCGCCCATCGAATGGGCCCATGCCGTGGGCGCTCCGGTGATCACCGCCGCCGACGACATGGTCAGCTGCCGAATCCAGTTCGAGACCGGCTGCGTGGCCGATCTGACGGTGAGCCGCGTCAGCCTCAGGAACGAGCGGAAGATGCGGATCTTTCAGCGGGATTCCTGCACCTCCGTGGATTTCATCAAGCGCCGGATCGGGGTCTTCCGCCACGATGCCGGCGCCCCGGCCGGAACGCCCGCCCTCAGCCTGCAGGAGAGCGTCTATCCGAAGATCGATGCCCTGGAGGCGGAGATCACGGGCTTCCTCGCCGCCGTCCGCGGCGAGAGCCCGCCGCTGGTGACGGGTGAGGACGGGCTGCGGGCCCTCGAGGCGGCCCTTCTCGTCGATCATGAGCTGCGCCGCCACTGGCAGCGCTTCCCTCAGCCGGCGCTGGGTACCTAGCCCCTGATCATCGAAAGCGCGACCGCGGCAGCGCGATCGCTCGGCAGGCCGTCGACGGCGAGCTTCGCCATGGCCTCCCGATAGGCCCCCTGCTGCGCCGCGCGGGCCGCCGGATCGGCGAGGAGCCGATCGAGGGCCTCGGCCAGCTTCTCCGGCAGGCAGTTCTCTTGCAGGAACTCCGGCGTGGCGGCGCGGTCGAGCAGCAGATTCACCAGGGATGCGTATTTGACCTTGATCATGCGCCGGGCGATGGCGGCCGAAATCGGATTGGCGCGATAGGCGATGACGGCCGGTGTGCCGACGACTGCCAATTCGACGGCGACCGTCCCGGAGGCCGCGAGCGCGGCATCGCTGGCGGCAAAGGTATCCCGCTTCATCCCGGGCTCGGTCACGATGGTGACCGGCACGCCGAAGCTTCCGGCACCGGCCTCGGCGAGGCTAGCGACGCCGGCAACGGTCGGCAGGACGACCCGCAGTCCGGCATGACGGGCGGCGAGGCGATGGACCGTCTCGGCGAAGACGGGGAGCAGCCGGTTAAGCTCCGACCGCCGGCTGCCGGGCAGCACGCAAAGCAGCGGCGTCTCGGCCGCGATGCCATGCAGGGCTCGGAATTCCTTGGACGCCGGGGCGCCGGCCATGGTCTCCAGGGCGGGATGGCCGACATAGGTGCAGGCGAGACCATGGCGGGTGAAATAGGGCGGCTCAAAGGGAAGCAGCGCCAGCAGATGGTCCACGAGCCGCGCCAGCTTCAGCGCCCTGCCCGGCTTCCAGGCCCAGACCGAGGGCGCCACATAATGCAGGCGAGGGATATTCGTCTCCCCCAACTGTTCCGCCAGGCGCAGGCAGAAGCCCGGCGCGTCGATGGTCACCAGCACATCGGGCGGCTCGCGGCGCAGCCAGGCCGTCGTCTCCCGCAGCCGGCGGCGCAGCAGCGGCAGATGCGGCAGCAGCTCGACCAGCCCCATATGGGTCAGCTCCTGCATCGGAAACCGGCTCGCCAGGCCCTCGGCGCTCATCTGCTCGCCGCCGATCCCCTCGAGGCGCACCTTGCCGCCGGTGGCGCGCCGGAGCGCCGCCATCAGACGGGCCCCCAGCACATCGCCGGAGGGCTCGCCGGCCACCAGGACGATCCGGGGATCCAGGACGCTCACATCCCCTCGATGCCGATGACGAACATCTCCGCGGCATCGGCGACCATGGCGATCATAGGCGCATCGATGACCAGCACGCCGCCGGCCTCGATGGCGATCCCGCGATAGCGGGCGGCCGCGGCGCGCCGGACCGTGGCGGCGCCGATGACGGGCGGATCGGCTCGCATCTGCTGCTGCGGCTTGCGGGCCTTCACCAGGATCGCCCCGCGGCCGCCCCGCTGGCGCGGCGCGCAGCCCTCGATGAGGCGGTCCGTACCATCGGGCCCCTCGAGACCCAGCACCTCATCCCCCTGCACCACGGCCGCCTGGCCGCGGTCCTCGAGCCCGTGGCGCCGGGCCGCGCCGAGGCCCAGGGCGATCGCCGCCACCTCCTCCGGCGTGGGCACCAGGGCCCCATAGGGGCCGGCATGGGCCAGCAGCGAGGTGGTCACATCCGCCGGCCCGACGACGCGAAATCCTTCCTGCTCGAATTCGGCCACGACACCTTCCAGCAGGCTGTTGTCGCTCAGGAGCCGTCCGCCGATATGGGCGATGAAGCGGGCGGCGCGCCAGTCGGGCCTGAGCTCGGCCAGGCTGGGCCGGGCGATCCGGCCGGCGAAGACAAGCTCCTCCACCCTGGCCGCGCGGAGCGCGCGCAGGGTATCGGCCACCGCGCCCAGGCGAACCCAGTCCTGGGGCGCACCGGCAATGGCCTCGGCCTGGGCATGGCCCTGAAAGGCAACGACATGGAAGGCCCGCCCCTCGCTTCGGCAAGCTTCGATCAGCAGCCGGGGCAACTCGCCGCCGCCGGCGAGTATGCCGAGCTTAGGCGGCATTTGCCCTAGTCATCCGCCTCGATCGCCACCTTGGCGATCGGCCGCGTCGCATCGGCGGTGATGAAGGAAATCAGCTCCATGACCATGACGTTGTCGCGATAGGCGACCGACACCTCGTCCAGGCGCTCGGCGAAGGGGCCGGAGCCGAGGAAGATCTGGCGATAGGCGGTGCGCAGCGCCTGAATGTCGACGCGCGAGAAGCTGCGCCGCTTCAGCCCGACGACGTTCAGGCCGCGAAGCCGGGCGCGATTTCCCACGGCCATGGCGAAGGGAACCACATCCTGGGTCACCGCCGAGCAGCCGCCCACCATCGCATGCTTGCCGACCCGGCAATACTGGTGGATCGCCGTCAGACCGCCGATATTGACGTGGTCTCCGATGACGACATGGCCGCCGAGGGTCGCATTGTTGGCCATGGTCACACTATCGCCGACCCAGCAGTCATGGGCGATATGGACGCCGGTCATGAAATAGCAATTGCTGCCGACATGGGTCGGCACCTTGTCGAGGCTCGTGCCGCCGTTCATCGTCACATATTCGCGCAGCACATTGCCGCGACCGATCTCGAGGCCGCTATGGGGACGATTGAAGCCGACATACTGCGGCGGCTGCCCCAGGGAGGCAAAGGGATGGATCTCGGTCCCGGCACCGATATGCGTGCGGCCGGCGACGACGACATGGGGATGCAGTCGAACCCCCGGCTCGATCGACACTTCTGCCCCGATGCAGCAATAGGCGCCGATCTCGACATCATCGGCCATCTGTGCTCCCGCCGCGACGACCGCGGTGGGGTGGATCCGGGTCATGTATTCTCCCGCACCATCGCAGCAAAGACGGCCTCGGCCACCACCTTGTCCCCTACTTTTGCGGTGCCGTGGAACTTCCATACCGGGCCACGGTTGCGCTCCTTCTCCACCAGCACATGCAGCTGATCGCCGGGATAGACGGGCCGGCGAAAACGGCAATTGTCGATGGACATGAAATAGACCAGCTTGCCTTCGGATGCGGGGCCGAGGGTGTGGACCACCAGGACGGCCGCCGTCTGGGCCATCGCCTCGACGATCATGACACCAGGCATGACCGGCGCGCCGGGGAAATGCCCTTGAAAATAGGGCTCGCCGAAGCTGACGTTCTTGATTCCCACCGCGCCCTTGTCGGCATACATCTGGATGACGCGGTCGATCATCAGGAACGGATAGCGATGCGGGATCATCTGCATGATCCGGACGACATCGGCCTCCACGCCCAAATCCGAAGCGGCGGCGGCTTCGCTCATTGCCTCAGCCCCCTTTCCTCGCTCTTCCCGCTCACTGTGCCGCCGTGAGCTTGACCGAGGGAAGCCTGGCATCCAGCTTCTGCAGGACTTCCGTCGTGATGTCGAAGGCCGGCAGATTGTAGAGCACCGCGCCCTTGATCAGGACCAGAGAGATGTTGCGCGTCTTGGCGACATCCGCGACCGTGGCGTTGAGAGCGGTCTGGACCTGGTTCATCGCATTCTGCTCCACCTGCTGCATCTGCTGGCGGCGGCTGGCGGCGGATTGGCGCGCCGTAGTCACCTTCTGCTGGAATGCCTCGCTTTTCTTGCGGAAGTCATCCGCGGCCAGGGAGGGGCGCGCCTGCTCCAGCTGCTGGCCCTCGTTCTTCAGGGCGTCCTCCTGCTTGGCGAGATCGGCCTGGAAGGCTTTGGCCTGCTTGTCGAGGCCCGCGCGCGCACCGGCCGCCGCCTTCGAATCCCGCAGGATGACCTGCAGATCGACGATGGCGATGACCATAGGCGTGTTCTGTGCGTGAGCGGGGGATGCCGGCATACCGGTAAGGACAACGCCAGCCAGTGCAAGGGCAGCCAGCAAGCGCAAGCTCAGGGGGAAATTTCTGGTCATTAGAAGTTCGTTCCAACGTTGAAGTTGATGACTTGTGTCTGGTCGAACGACGCCTTCGCGACGGGGTAGGCAAAGTCGACCGCCAGGGGTCCGAACGGCGATTTCCAGATGACGCCGAAACCGATGGAGGCGCGGAAGCAGGTGCAGTCCTGGACAATTCCTTCGGTGGCATCCGTACCGGTCATGGTGCCGAAGTCCGAGAAGACATGGCCGCGCACCTGATATTCGTCGGGCAGGCCCATCGGGAAGGACACCTGGACCGTGCCGACGGCATATTCCTTGCCACCCAGCGAATCGGCGGTCGCCAGATCGCGCGGACCGATGCCCGACGTCGCAAAGCCGCGGAAGGAAGTTCCGCCGAGCTGATAGCTGTCGATGATCGGGATCGGCTTCGGCATGTCGAAGAGATAGCCGATTTCGCCGCTGAGGCTGCCGATGATGCTGGCGCTCTTGTCGAACGGCCTGTAGTACCCGGCGCCGAGCCTGTTTCCCATATAGCCGAGGGTGCCGGGAACCGTCGAGATATCGTTTCGATACCGGATGTAATAGCCCGAGGCCGGATCGTT
>DATHQQ010000304.1:0-2159 GCA_035482595.1 Verrucomicrobiia bacterium | reverse complement strand
AACGGCGTGCCCGCGGAGGGCAAGCAATCCTTCACCATGTTCGACCTCAACAGCCGGGCCTTCCCGCCGGCCGGCAGCAAGCTGCTGGTCCTGCGGGTCGACGACATGCTGCAGCAGCTGCTGTAGCGGCGCCCGCCATCGCCTCGACGGCTGCGCAGGGCTGCTGTCCGTTCGACGCGCACTCGGCTAGATTGGTTGCACCGAGAGCGGCGGTCATCGTCGCCATAGACCTTGGGGGAATTGCAGGATGGACCAGCCTACGGGCGGCAACATCGCCCTGCGTCAGCTCGGGCCCTTGCCCGATCTCGATTCCGTCGTCTTCGTCCGCAAGCAGAACCGAGCTTTCGTCACGGGACAAGGACCCATGGCCACCTCGGCATCGAAGGGGGCTCGCCGGTTCCTGCGCGCCGGCACCTGGCTCTTCCTCATCGCCGGGGTCGTCATATTGCTGGTGGTCGGCGCGATGGAGTATTTCGAGCGCCAGCAGCGCGCCGAGCTCGAAGGCTCGCTCCGGACCGTGGATGCGGTGGTGGTCGGTTGCGACAACACGGCGACCTCGGTTCCGGCATTTCGCTACACCGCCGAGGGCAAGACCTATGAGCATTACCCGCCGCAGACGCGGGCCGACAGCTGCGACAAGAAGCCCTGGCAGGTCATCTATGTCGCCGGCAATCCCGATTTATGGGCCGTGGCACCCGACAGCCCCCTGCCGCCCTTCGAGGACAATATCGACGCCATATGGATCGTCATCGGCCCCTGCCTGTTCCTGCTGGCGGCCATCTATTGGCTCTTCACCTGGTTCCAGGAGCGGCGCGCCGGGAAGGAGGCGCGGCTGGCCAAGGAGGGCGGGCTGCTCGGCGCCGAGCTTGTACAGGCTAAATACTATGCCGGAGATGACGGCGGATCCACCATCCGGCTCAAATACACGATGACTCCACCGAAGGGACAGCCGGTCGAGCGCAAGCGGTCATTCTCGCGCTACGACCTCAATCACCGGGCGCTGCCGCCGCCCGGCAGCAAGCTGCTGGTTCTCTACGTCGACGAGACGCTGCACGAGGTGCTGTAGGCCGCGACCCTCACTCCGGAGCATCCGCCGGCGCATTCAGCTTGCCGGGGTTCTTGGTCACCGCCCATTGGCCGTCGACGGCGCCGCAAGCCACGGGCAGCGCGAACAGCGCGGGCAGATAGCCCGGCTGGTTCTTGCGGATGGGACCCGTGGCCCAGAGCCGCGCCTGGCGGCCGCCCTCCCCTTGCGAATAGGCGATGATGACCCCGCTGGCGAGGGCGAATTCCTCGCTCCAGTCGAGCTTCATCACTGTTACTGGCCTGCCCTGCTCGTCCTTGGCCGTCCAGCGCTGGATCTTCGGCACGGGCGCCTTGCCGGTGCCGCCATAGGTGGTGCCGTCGAGGCCGATGCCGAGCTGGGCAATCTTGGCGGGATCGGGAAGATAGCTGTCGCCGGGCTCGGTGAGGGTCCAGAGCTCCAGATGGTCGGCGCCGATCCATGAGGCAGGCTTCGCCTTGTCCGGCCGCGAATCCCGGATCTGGATCACCAGGCTCTGGGGACCGAGGGCGACGAAGCGGAGCTCGGCCTCGCGCCCGGGATCGGCCTTGCCATAGACCAGGGCCGGGCTCGCCGCCGAAGCGTTCAGCCGGCCGGCGCAGCCGCCCAAGACCGTGCCCTCGGGAAATACCACCGGATTGGTCGGGTCCTGACCGAGATTGGGCATCGGGACATTGAGGCCGCCGACGAAGCCCGGCTTCGGCGGCAAGGCGATATCCTTCTTCAGGACGTCGCAACCGCCCTCGTCGGCGGTCCCGGCCTTGCTAGCATCCCCGATGGCGAGAGAGCGGACCTCCATCGAGCCCAGATTTGCCGTAGTGAAATCCACCAGATCGGGATCGGTCCCGCGATAGTCGCAGCTATCGACGCGCAGCAATGTCTGCGGCGCAAGGCGGATCGTCTCCGTCGTCTCCCAGCGGTCGTTCGATCCACCGGCCTGGAAATGGGTGAAGCGGTTGTCGCCGATAGTGATCTCGTCCATCCCCACCCCGGCGGCGCCATAGCCGTCATTGCACAGCTTCAGCAGCAAATGCGGCGCGGCACTGCCCTCGACCAGCCAGTATTCCTTGCCGCCGTCATTGGCGGTGCCCTCGTC
>DATHQQ010000303.1:0-2363 GCA_035482595.1 Verrucomicrobiia bacterium | reverse complement strand
GTACTGCTTGATCAAGCTGGCCTCGGGCTCCGTAAGAATCCGCTTCAGATCGTCGCGGGTCAGCGCCTGGAGCTCGACGCGGATCGGCAGGCGGCCCTGAAGCTCGGGCAGGAGGTCCGAGGGCTTGGCCAGATGAAACGCGCCCGAGGCGATGAACAGGATGTGGTCGGTCTTCACCGGACCATATTTGGTCGAGACCTGGGTCCCCTCGATCAGCGGCAGGAGATCGCGCTGCACGCCCTCGCGGCTGACATCGGCGCCCACGCGCTCGCTGCGGGCGCAGATCTTGTCGATCTCGTCGAGGAAGACGATGCCGTTCTGCTCCACGGCGGTGATGGCATCGGCCGTCACCCGCTCCTCGTCCAGCAGCTTGTCGCTCTCCTCCGCCAGCAACAGGCGATGGCTGTCGGCGATGGTGACCTTCTTTGTCTTGCTGCGCCCGCCGAAGGCCTTGCCCAGCATGTCGTTCAGATTGACCATGCCCATGCTGGTGCCAGGCATGCCGGGAATCTCGAAGGTAGGCATGCCGGCGCCGGTATCGCGCAGCTTCAGCTCGATCTCGCGGTCGTCGAGCTCGCCCGCGCGCAGCATGCGCCGGAATTTGGTCCGGGTCTCCGCGGCAGCGCCCTCGCCCACCAGCGCATCCAGGACGCGCTCCTCGGCGGCGAGCTCGGCCTTGGCCGCCACGCCCTTGCGCAGCCGCTCGCGGGTCATGCTGATGGCGATCTCTACCAGATCGCGGATGATCTGCTCGACATCGCGGCCGACATAGCCGACCTCGGTGAATTTCGTCGCCTCGACCTTGAGGAAGGGCGCCTGCGCCAGGCGCGCGAGACGGCGCGCGATCTCGGTCTTGCCCACGCCGGTGGGCCCGATCATCAGGATGTTCTTGGGCTGGACTTCCTCGCGCAGGCCCTCGGGCAACTGCTGCCGGCGCCAGCGGTTGCGCAGGGCAATGGCGACGGCGCGCTTGGCCTCGCCTTGGCCGACGATGTAGCGGTCGAGCTCGGACACGATCTCGCGCGGGCTGAAGCCCTCGGCCTGGGATACAGCCGGGGGCTCGGCGCGGGGTCCGGCTTGCGGCTTGTTGGCGGCGCCGTCGTTCATAGGCTTTCGCCCATCATAGGCTCTCGCCCATCATAGGCTCTCCAAGGTGATGTTGCGGTTGGTGTAGATGCAGATGTCGGCGGCGATGCCCATGGCCTTGCGGGCGATGGCCTCGGCCGAGAGCCCCTCGATATCGATGAGGGCGCGGGCCGCCGAGAGCGCATAGGGGCCCCCGGAGCCGATGCCGATCAGCCCTTCCTCGGGCTCCAGCACATCGCCGGTGCCGGTCAGCACCAGGCTCACCTGCCTGTCGGCCACCGCCATCATCGCCTCCAGCCGGCGCAGATAGCGGTCGGTGCGCCAGTCCTTGGCCAGCTCGACGCAGGCGCGGGAGAGCTGGCCCGGATGCTGCTCCAGCTTGGCCTCCAGCCGCTCGAACAAGGCGAAGGCATCGGCCGTCGCCCCGGCGAAGCCGGCGATGACATCGCTCTTGCCCAGCCGGCGCACCTTGCGGGCGTTGGATTTGATGACGGTATTGCCGAAGCTCACCTGGCCGTCGCCGGCGATCACCACCTGGCCCTGCTTGCGGACCGAGAGGATGGTCGTGCCGTGCCAGGGACCCGAGCCATGGGGGGAGGGGGAAGAGGGATCGGACATGGGCTCCCACATAGGCATTCGCGGGCATCCGGGCAAGCGCGGTTTCGAGCCGTGGGCGCCGGGAGGGCAGCTTCTGGCGCGAGCAAGGGGATGCTGCTACAACCCTGCCGCATTTTCGGGATGGATGCCATGCGCCGGGCGGAGATCACGCGGAAGACCAAGGAAACGCAAGTGCGCGCCGCCGTCGATCTGGACGGCGAAGGGCGCGCCAAAGTGTCCACGGGGATCGGCTTCCTCGACCACATGCTGGAGCAGCTCGCCCGCCACAGCCTGATCGATCTCGAGGTCGAGGCGAAGGGCGATCTCCATATCGATTTCCACCACACCACCGAGGATACCGGCATCGTCATCGGCCAGGCGGTGGCCGAGGCCCTGGGCAGCCGCGCCGGCATCCAGCGCTATGGCGATGCGCTGATCCCGATGGACGAGACCCTGACCCGCGTGGCGCTGGACGCCTCCAACCGGCCCTATCTCATCTGGAAGGTGGCCTTCACCAAGCCGAAGCTCGGCGAGATGGATACCGAGCTCTTCCGCGAATGGTTCCATGCCTTCGCCCAGGCCGCGGGGCTGACCCTGCATATCGAAAATCTCTACGGCGAGAACAACCATCATATCGTCGAGAGCTGCTTCAAGGGGCTGGCGCGCGCGCTCCGGGCGGC
>DATHQQ010000302.1:0-6513 GCA_035482595.1 Verrucomicrobiia bacterium | reverse complement strand
GCCTGCCGAAGAACCCGGCGGTCGCCGAGTTCCAGTGGCCTGGCCAGGCGCCGGGGCAATACGGCGGCGAGCTGACGACGCTGTTCTCCACCGCCAAGGACATCAAATACATGGTGACCTACGGCTATGCGGAGCTGGTCGCCTATGACTCGCACTACCGTCTGGTGCCCAATCTGCTGGAGAGCTTCGATGTCCAGGAGGGACGAATCTTCACCTTCCACCTCCGCAAGGGGATGAAGTGGTCGACAGGCACCCCCTTCACCACCGAGGATTTCCGCTTCTATTGGGAGGACGTGGCCAACAACACGGATCTGAACCCCTTGGGCCCGCCCTTGGAGTTCCTCGTCAACGGCGAGCTCCCGAAGGTCGAGGTGCTGGACGCGACCACGATCCGCTACACCTGGTCCAAGCCGAATCCCGGTTTCCTGCCCTCTCTCGCCCTCGAGCCGAACTTCTTCATCTACCAGCCGAGCAAGTTCCTGAAGAAGATTCACGCCAAATATGCCGACAAGGCCGAGCTCGACGCGGCGGTGAAGGACGCGAGCGCACGCAACTGGGCCGCCCTCTTCAATCGCAAGGCCAATCAATACAGGAACGACAATCCGAAGCTGCCCACGCTCGGGCCCTGGGTGCTGAAGACCAAGCCCCCCGCCGACCGTTTCGTGTTCGAGCGCAATCCCTATTACTTCCGCGTCGACGCCCAGGGCCGCCAACTGCCCTACATCGACAAAGTCATCTGCTCCGTCGCCGACGGCAAGCTCATTCCCCCCAAGGCCGGGGCCGGCGAGTCCATGCTCCAGGCTCTCAAGCTGCGTTATGGCGACTACACCTTCCTGAAGGACGCGGAGAAGACCGGCGGGTATAAAGTTCTGCTCTGGAAGACCGGCAACGGCTCCAATTTCGCCCTTTATCCGAATCTCTCGGTCGCCGACCCGGTCTGGCACAAGCTGATCCGGGACGTGCGATTCCGCCGCGCGCTTTCCCTCGGGATAAACCGGCACGAGATCAATCAGGGCATCTTCGGCGGACTCGCTCGCGAGGGCGCCAACACCGTGCTCTCCGAAAGCGCGCTCTACCGGCCCGAGTTTCAGAGCGCCTATGCGCAATTCGATCCCGACGCCGCCAACAAGCTGCTGGACGAGATCGGCCTGACAAAGCGCGATGGCGAGGACTTCCGCCTGCTCCCGGACGGACGCCCGCTCTCCATCCTGGTCGACACCGCCAACCAGATCCCCGAAGAATCCGATGTGCTCGAGCTGATCCGCGACAGCTGGGCCGGGATCGGCGTGCGCCTGTTCACCAAGCCCTTCGACGCGGAGGTGTTCCGCGAGCGGATCTTCAGTGGCGAGAGCGTCATGTCGGTGTGGACCGGTCTCGACAACGGCCTGCCGACCGCCGAATCCAGCCCCGCGGATCTGGCGCCGGTCAACCAGGCCGTCGGCCTGCAATGGCCGAAGTGGGGACAGTACTATGAGTCGAAGGGCAAGGCCGGCGAGGCGCCGGACACGCCCGAGGCCAAGGAGCTGATGACGCTCCTCGACAGCTGGAACATGTCGACGAGCGCCGAAGAGCGAACCCAGATCTGGGAGAAGATGCTCGCAATCTACACCGACCAGGTTTTCACCATCGGAACGGTGGCGGCCGTGCCGCAGCCGATCGTGGCCTCCAACCGCCTGCACAACATGCCGCCGGAGGCGATATGGAGCTTCTCGCCGGGAGAGTTCTTCGGCATCTACCGGCCGGACATCTTCTGGCTCGACCCGGCGCCCTAGCGGGGATGGCTGAAGCTTCCACCATGGCGGCCAGGGATGTTTCTGGCGCAGCTCATCGTGGACGCGTCTTCATCGCTGAGCTGCGGCGGGCGGGGCGCGACCCGCGCATCCGCCGTGGCTATCCCGCGGCCAAATGACCGGCCCGCCCCACCCTCTGACCGAACCGCCTTGTGCCGAGGCCGAAACCGGTCGGCCGAAGGGCGTGGAGCCCGAGGGGTGGCGCGAACCGATACCGCACATGGTCTCCACAGCCCCCTTCGATGCCCTGTCGGTGGAGCGACTGACGCCGGAGCAGGAGCGGTTCTATCTCGCCTCGCAATGGACCATGATGTGGTGGCGCTTCCGCCGTCATTCCTTGGCGGTGGTTGCGGGCTGCTTCCTTCTGATCCTCTATTCTTCGATCTTCGTAAGCGAGTTCCTGGCGCCCTATGCGCTGCATACTCGCCATATGGACGCCATCTTCGCCCCGCCGCAGCGGCTCCATTTCTTCGACGACCAGGGTAGCTTCGTCGGCCCGTTCGTCTATGGCTACAGCTTCCACCTCAACTCGCTGAACCGGAAGCGCGAGTACACCGAGGACCACAGTCTGGTAGAGCCGATGCGCTTCTTTTGCCGCGGCGAGGCCTATAAGTACTGGGGCTATGTGCCCGGGCATCTGCACCTCGTTTGCCCGGCGGCGGGCGGGACGCTGTTCCTCCTCGGCACCGACCGGCTGGGGCGCGACATGCTGAGCCGCATCATCTACGGCACGCGGATCTCGCTCACCATCGGGCTCATCGGCGTTTCCGTCAGCTTCCTGCTCGGCATCATCATCGGCGGGCTCGCCGGCTACTACGGCGGCTGGGTGGACAACATCGCCCAGCGCGTGATCGAGATCATGCGCTGCATTCCCCACGTGCCGCTGTGGCTGGCCCTCTCTGCCATCCTGCCGGTCGATTGGAGCCCGCTGCTGGTCTACTTCGGCATCACGGTGATCCTGGGGCTCATCGACTGGACCGGGCTGGCGCGCGCCGTGCGCTCGAAGCTTCTGGCGCTGCGCGAGGAGGATTTCTGCGTCGCCGCCCAGCTCATGGGCGCGCGCCCGCGGCGCATCATCTTCCGCCACCTGCTGCCGAGCTTTGCCAGCCACCTGATCGCCTCGGCGACGCTGGCCATCCCCAGCATGATCCTGGGCGAGACGGCGCTCAGCTTCCTCGGCCTTGGCCTGCGCCCGCCGATCACCAGCTGGGGCGTGCTGCTGAACGAGGCGCAGAACATCAACGTGGTCGTGCTGTATCCCTGGCTGCTATTGCCGGTCGTGCCGGTAATGCTGGTCGTGCTCGCCTTCAACTTCTTCGGCGACGGTTTGCGCGACGCCGCCGATCCGTACAAATAGTCCGTCCTGACGCGGCTCCGGTTGGAGGAGGAGACAGGCTGCGACCCCACGCCCGGTCGCCGCGACAATGGCCCCGCCCATGGCCGATAGACTTCCCGAACCGATCGGGCTCAATGAGCAAGCTTCAGTGTGATGACACCGGCAAGGATCAGCCCCGCGCCCAGATAGCGTGCGCCGCTGCTGGGATCGCCAAAAAACCATATGCCGACGAGGAAGGTTCCGGCGGCGCCGATGCCTGTCCATACCGCGTAGGCCGTGCCGAGCGGTATCTGCTTCTGCGCCAGAAACAGGAGGGTGCCGCTGACGGCCATTGCAACGACGGCCACCACGATTCCGATGACCGTCTTCGATGGCTGCTGTGCCCATTTGAGGCCGAGGGGCCAGCCGATCTCGAACAACCCCGCGAAGACCAGATACACCCAGCTCATGGCCATAGGCCCGACCCCCACCCACTAGCTTTGCCCGCCCCGGGGCTACGGCGCCGCGGGAAATGTGCCCTGATTGATCGGCGCGCTCTTCTCGATCTCAGCCGGAGCAGGTCAGTTTCCGAACATGAACGATTTGACGCGAGACTTTCCTATCACGCCCGACGGGCAGCGGTTCTAAGTGCCAGACTAGCGGTTGGTTCTCCCTATAGCAATTTGGAGCACGGTAAGGGTCGCGTAGCGCGCGAGGCTCGGCCGCCATTCAAGTTTCCGTGGGAGATGCTGGCGACGGCTCGCCTCCGGCGGCTATTGTCCGGCGGTCGGACTCAAGGGCCTCGCATGATTTCCCTTCGCCGCTTCCTTCCTCTTCTCCTCGCTTTGAGCTGCCTCGCCGGCCAAGCGGCGCAGGCTGATCCCGCGCCCACGAGCTGGACCCAGGCCTTGACCCAAGCCAAGGGTGAGAGGGTCTATTTCAATGCCTGGGGCGGCGATCCCAAGATCAACGCCTTCATCGCCTGGGCGGCGGGGCGGCTTCAGGCCGATTACGGCGTCACCTTGCGCCAGGTGAAGCTCTCGGATACCGGCGAGGCGGTCGCCCGGGTGCTGGCCGAGAAGACCGCCGGGCGGAGCGACGGCGGCTCGATCGATCTCATCTGGATCAACGGCGCCAATTTCGCCGCCATGAAGCACCAGGGGCTGCTCTTCGGTCCCTTCACCCAGATGCTGCCGAGCTACCGGCTGGTGGATGTCGCGGGAAAGCCGACCACGGCGGTGGATTTCACCGTTCCGGTGGAAGGTCTCGAAGCGCCCTGGGGCATGGCCCAGATCGTGTTCATCTACGATACGGCGCGGGTGTCGGATCCGCCGCGCAGCATGGCGGCGCTGCTCGCCTGGGCCGAGGCTCATCCCGGCCGATTCACCTATCCCGCCCCGCCGGATTTCACCGGCGCCACTTTCCTGAAGCAGGCGCTCTACGAGCTGAGCGACGATCCCGCGCGGCTCGCCAAGCCCGTCGCCGAAGCGGATTTCGCCCGGGAGACGGCACCGCTCTGGGCCTATCTCGACAAGCTCAATCCTTTGCTCTGGCGCCATGGCCAGCAATACCCGCAGAACAGCGAGGCGATGCGCCAGGCCCTCGACGATGGCGAGATCGACATCGCCTTCAACTTCAATCCCGCCGAGGCGAGCTCGGCCATCGCCCAGGGCCTCCTGCCGCCGACGGTGCGCAGCTATGTCTTCGACCGCGGCAGCATCGCCAATACGCATTTCCTCGCCATTCCCTTCGATGCCAATGCCAAGGCCGGCGCCATGATCGCCGCGAATTTCCTGATGTCGCCGGAGGCCCAGGCCCGTAAGCAGGATTCCGCCATCTGGGGAGATCCGACGGTGCTCGATGTCGCGGCTCTCGATCCCGCGGCGCGCAAGCTCTTCGCCGATCTGCCGCAAGGCGTGGCGACCTTGCCGCCGGAGAAGCTCGGCCGCACCTTGCCGGAGCCCGATCCCAGCTGGATGACACGACTGACGGACGAATGGCGCCGGCACTACGCCCGATAGGGCTTTTGTCGATCCGCCGGCGCGGCTGGCTGAGCCTCCTGCCGGCGCTCACCCTGGCCCTGTTCCTGCTGCCCGTGCTTGCCGGGGTGATCGGCACGTTGCTGCCGGCCCTCGGATTCCTGCCCGGCCTGGGCGAGAGGGAATTCTCGCTGCGGCCGCTGCGCGCGCTGCTTGGTGCCCCGGAGCTGCCGGGCGCCCTGATTGCGACGCTGGTCAGCGGGCTTCTCGCCACGCTCCTCGCCTTCCTCTCCGCGATCGGCCTGGCGGCGAGCCTGCAGGGGACGCGTCTGCTTGCCTGGCTCGGCCGGCTCACCGTCCCGCTTCTGGCCATGCCCCATGCGGCGCTGGCGATCGGATTCGCCTTCCTCATCGCGCCCAGCGGTTGGCTCGTGCGTCTGGCAGCGCCGCTCCTGCTAGGCGCGGGACCTCCCGATTTCCCCATTCCCGGCGATCGTCTCGGCCTGACCCTGGCCGCCGGGCTCTGGCTCAAGGAGACGCCCTTCCTCCTCCTCGCCGTCTTCGCCGGGATGAACCAACTGCCGGTCGCCCGATCCCTCGATATCGCGCGCAGCCTGGGCTATGGGCCGGCGACGGCCTGGCTGAAGGTGATCCTGCCGATCCTTTACGGGCAGCTTCGCCTGCCGATCTATGCCGTGCTCGCCTTCTCCCTCTCGGTCGTTGACATGGCGCTGATCCTGGGTCCCACGACTCCGCCGACCCTGGCCACGCTGCTGCTCGGCTGGTTCGACGATCCGAGCCTCGAGAAGCTGCTGCCCGCCGCCGCGGGTGGCATGCTGCAGCTTCTGGTGGCGGCGGCGGCAATCCTGCTCTGGCGCCTGGGCGAGCTCGTGCTGGCGCACACCACGCGCGGCTGGCTGGCAGGCGGGGGGCGCGGCCACAGGGGTGGATCGGGACGGCGTCTGGGCGCGGCGGCGGCACTGCTTCTGCTTCTCCTTGCCTTCGCCAGCATGCTGGCGCTGGGCCTCTGGTCGCTCGCCCGCCGCTGGCCCTTTCCAGCCCCCTTGCCGATCTCCTGGAGCCTGGGCAATTGGCTCGGCGGCGGTCCGGATCTCGGCCGCGCGCTCACGACGAGCCTGCTGCTCGCCTCGGCCGCCACGGCGATCGCCCTGGTCCTGAGCCTGGGCTGCCTGGAGAACGAGCGGCGCCATGGCCTCCATCCGAGCGCGCGCGCCCTCTGGCTCATCTATCTGCCGCTGCTGATCCCCCAGATCTCTTTCATGTTCGGGACAACGGCGCTGCTCGCCTGGCTCGGGCTGGAGGCGAGCCTGCCGGCGCTGATCTGGAGCCATCTCCTCTTCGTGCTGCCCTATGTCTTTCTCATGCTGGCCGATCCCTATCGCGCCCTGGACGAGCGCTACCGCCGCAC
>DATHQQ010000301.1:0-2660 GCA_035482595.1 Verrucomicrobiia bacterium | reverse complement strand
TCCTCGATCACGAATTCGCCGATGGTGCCGGCGACATCGCCGTTCTTGTCGAACTGGCAGGGGCAGGCCGCGCCGGCATAGGTGATCTTCTTGCCGGCGGCGATGAGGTCGACCGCCTTCTTCCAGTCGCCCGGGCCGACGACCTCTCCGCCGGGGCTGCCGACATCGCGCAGCGCATCGCGGATGGCCTTGCGGTCGGTGGAGCCCGCCTTCTGGATGGCGAGCGCCGCGATGAAGGTGGCGTCATAGACCTGCTGGATGAAGAGCTTGTCCTTGGTCGTCTGATAGGCGGCGGTGTAGGCCTTCTCGAAAGCCTCCAGCGAGGGCGTGCCCGGGGGCGCGCTGGGCGAGGTGAACATGGCGGTCTTCAGATTGTCGGCCCCGATCTGGTCGATGAGCAGCTTGTCGCGCAGCCCGTCGGTGCCGATGAAGGTGGTGAAGAATGCCCCTTCCAGCGCCTCCTTGACGATGGTGACGCCGCTCTCGCCGGCGAAGGCGATGAGGACGAGGGCCTGGGGCTTGCCCTTGGCGAGCTGGGCGAGCTCGGTGCGGTAGCTGCTCTTCTTCTCCTCATGGCGGATGTCGGCGGTGATCGTGCCGCCCAGCTTCTTATAGGCCTCGCGGAAGGTCTCCGCGATGCCGACCGCGTAGTCGTTATTGGCATAGGTCAGCGCCACGCTCGTGATGCCCTTGTCCATCAGCATCTTGGCCAGCACGGGGCCCTGGTAGGAATCGCTGGGCACGACACGGAAGACCCAGTCGTTGTCCTTGAGGTTGGAGAGCACCGGCGTCGTTGCCGTGGGCGAGATCTGCACTACCCCGGCGGGCACGATGACGCTCTGCGCCGAGGCCAGCGTCGTCCCGGAGAGCAGCGCGCCGATGACGGCCGCCACCTTCTCCGCATTGACCAGCTTGTTGGCGGCGTCGACGGCGACCTGCGGCGAGCCTTGCGTATCGGCGACGACGGTCACCAGCTTCTTGCCGCCCAGGATGCCGCCTTGGGCGTTCACCTGATCGACCGCGAGCTTCGCCGCATCCAGCATCGGCGGCACGAAATTGGCCACCGGCCCTGTGACGTCGAAAAGCAGGCCGATCTTGACCTCGTCATCGGCGGCCCGGGCCGGGACGGCGGCGGCGATCGCTGCGGCAGCGACGCCGGCGAAAAAGAGTTTTCCCAATGATCTCAGCACGTTATTCCTCCCCCAGGGATGTAAGAGCGTTGTGATGAGCGGCAGTTTACTCAGGTTTCAGTCCGGTTTCGACGGCGATTCCGATCGTTTCGGTTGCGGCGGGCGCTCCGGCAGGAGTCCCTGGGAGAAGCGCTGCAGCACGATCTGGAGCAGCAGCCCGATCAGGAAGACGCGGATATAGGAGGAACGCGTTTGCCAGTCCGGCGGCAGGCGCTGGGTCAGCAACTCCGTCCCCGACCAGATGAGCCAGATCAGCGCCGCGCCGAGGAGGGCGCCCCGGTTGTTGCCGCTGCCGCCGGCGATCAGCATGACCCAGGCGAGGAAGGTGGTGAGGATCGGCTCCGTCGCATCGGGGCCGATGAATTTGAGGTAGTGGGCCATGAGGCCGCCGGCGAGGCCCATGACGGCCGAGCCTAGGGTGAAGACCTGGGCGCGATAGGCGATGACATCCTTGCCGGCCGCCTCGGCCGCCTCGTCGTTCTCGCGGATGGCACGCAAGGTCCGGCCCCAGGGCGAATGCCCGGCCCGCTCGATGGTGACGTAGAGCACCACCACCACGGCGGCGGTGACGAGGAGGAAGCAAAGCTCGCCCCAGGGCTGGGCCAGGCCTTCGAAAGGCCGCGGAATCTCGGCGATGCCCCGGCTGCCGTTGGTCATCCAGGTCTCGTTCTTCAGCACCAGCCGCAGGATCTCGGCGATGCCGATGGTGGCGATGGCGAGATAGTCGCTCTTGAGGCGCAGGCAGATCCGCGCCACCGCATAGCCGAGCAGGGCCGAGAGCAGCACCCCGGCGAGAATTCCCAGCGGGATCGGCAGGCTGAAGCCACCGAGGTGGTCCGCCGATTCCGGCGTGGTCAGGATCGAGGTGGTATAGGCCCCGACGGCAAAGAAGCCGGCGATGCCCGCGTTGAAGAGCCCGGCGAAACCCCATTGCAGATTGAGCCCCAGGGTCAGGATCGCATAGAGGCAGATCATGGTGGCGAGGGAGATCAGGTAGAGAAGGATTCCGGTATCCATCAGAACTGCCTCCCCCGCAGCAGGCCCGTGGGGCGCCAGATCAGCAGGATCACCATGATGGCGAAGGCGAGGCCCAGCTTGTAATCGGGCGGGACCAGGGGGTTGTCGCCGATCCAGTTATAGGTGGAAAGCTCCTCGATCAGCCCCAGCACCAGCCCGCCGGCCGCCGCGCCCATGGGGCTGCCGATGCCGCCCAGGATGGCCGCGGCGAAGATGGGCAGCAGCATGTCCCAGCCCATGTAGGAATCGATCTTGCTGTCCATGCCGAGGAAGACGCCGGCCACGGCCGCCAGCGCCCCGCCGACCAGCCAGGTCACCAGGATGACCCGCTCCGTGGAGATGCCTGTGACTCGCGCCAGATCGGGCTCGTCGCTGACGGCGCGCATCGCCCGGCCGATGCGGCTGCGCGAGAGCATGAGGTGCAGCGCCAGAACCAGAACAGCGGTGATGGCG
>DATHQQ010000300.1:0-2964 GCA_035482595.1 Verrucomicrobiia bacterium | reverse complement strand
TGCGCCTGCTCGAGGACGAAGGCGCGCGCGAGGCAGCCCGGCGCGAGTTCGTCGAGCGCACGGGAGGTGGCGTCGGGGGCAGCAAATGGATCGCACCCCTCTGCGACTACCCGCCGCCGATTGCCTTCCGCTGGCCGGAATATGTGACCACCCCGCGCGGGCGCGAGTGGTGGATACCCACGACACCTTATTTCTGACAAGGGAGAGAGAGCCATGAGCCTGCAGGAACGCGTCACCACCGCCGAGCCCTTCTCGCTCCAGCGCCGCAATCCCGCCGGCGGCACCAAGGCGCTCAGCCAATGGGGCTTCCGCAACGAGACCGATCGCTTGAGCGATGTCCTGCTGGGCTCGCCCGCCTATCTCAGGCATCTTGCGACCAGCTCGCTCTCCCGCAAGCATCTGCGCGAGAACCCCTCCAACATCCAGGTGGCGCAAGCCCAGCACAAGGAGCTGACCGCGGCCTATGAGCATTTCGGTGTCACGGTGCATTGGCACCAGCCCGAGCCCGAGCTACCCATGCAGGTCTATTCCCGCGATTCCAGCGTGATGACGCCTTATGGCGCCATCATCTGCGCCATGGCCAATTGGTGGCGCCGGGGCGAGAACTACGCCGCGATCCGCACCTATGAGCGCCTCGGCATTCCGATCTACGACATGGTCACCGCCGGCACTTTCGAGGGCGGGGATTTCAACGTCATCGAGGAGGGCTGCGTGCTCATCGGCTGCGGCGGGGCCCGCACGCAGGAAGAGGGTGCGCGCCAGGTCGAGGGCTGGTTCAAGAAGGAAGGCTGGGAGACGCGGCTCGCCTTCTTCGACGAGTACTACGTCCATATCGATCTGATGGTGGTCCCCATCGCGCCCAAGCTCACCGCCGTCTGCCTCGCCTGCACCGAGCCCGGCATCGTCGATTGGCTGAAGGGCAAGGGTCACGAGATCATCGACGTGCCCTTCCAGGACACCATGGCGCTCGGCTGCAATTTCATGTCCCTGGGCCGCGACCGCGTCATCGCCCCCAAGGTGAGCCAGACCCTGATCAAGCAGCTGAAGGCCCGCGGCTTCGAGGTCGCCGATGTCGATATGAGCGAGATCTCCAAGACCGGCGGCGGCATCCACTGCATGGCGCAATCGCTGCGGCGCGTGGCAGCCTGAGCTTCTTCTCGCCCTCGCGCCCTCCTATTGTCTCCCTCGCCCCACTCCCTTTGAGCCCCCTCGCCCCCGCTAGGGGGAGAGGGCTGGGGTGAGGGGGCCTCCACCGCTCTTGATCGCAGAGCCCCCTCACCCTGACCCTCTCCCCCCTTCGGGGGGCGAGGGGATGAAATGAAGCCCATGCCCGCACCCATTCCCGTCTTCGACATCGGCAATGTCCTGGTCCGCTGGGATCCGCGTCACCTCTACCGCAAGCTCATCGCCGAGGAGGCGGCGCGGGAGGATTTTCTCGCGCGCATCTGCTCGCCGGCCTGGAACCTGGAGATGGATCGCGGCCGGCCCTTCGCCGAGGGCGTGGCGGAGCTTGTCGCGCGCCATCCCGAGCACGAGGCGCTGATCCGCGCCTTCGACGAGCGCTGGCTCGAGACGCTGGACGGGACCGTGGCCGAGGCCGTGGCGATCCTGGAGGAGCTGCGGGCCGCCGGCGTGAAGACCTATGCCATCACCAATTTCTCGCGCGAGAAATTTGCTCTCACGCGCGAGCGCTATCCTTTCCTCGACGGCTTCGACGGCATCGTCGTCTCGGCCCATGAGCGGTTGCTGAAGCCCGATCCGCAGATCTATGCGCTGCTCTGCGAGCGCCACGGGCTGGCGCCCGCCGACTGCATCTTCATCGACGACAGCCTGCCCAATGTCGAGGGTGCGCGCGCCTTCGGCATGCTGGGCCATCATTTCCGCGAGGCTTCAGCGCTGCGCGCCGACCTCAAGGCACGGGGCTTGCCGCTGGCCTAACCCTGCGAACAGCTTTCCTTTCTTTTTCTCCGTCATCCCCGCGAAAGCGCTAGGGTATGAACATATCTCGTTGACGGCCGCTGCTGCTTTCTTCCCCCTCCCCCTGCGGGCCGTAAGGCCCGCGCTTTGACGGGGGAGGGCCGGGGTGGGGGTGGCCAGAGACTCAATATTGCAGCCGATGCGGCGAAGACTCTTGTAGATCCGCGGACGCGGATCTAACCCCCCGCCCTAACCCTCCCCCGCAAGGGGGGAGGGGATACAAAGGGAACCCGGCTGGACTTGTGTACATAGCCTAGCGCGAAAGCGGGGATCCAGGGCAACCGGCAAGCTTCCGATCGTGTGGCCCTGGATTCCCGCTTTCGCGGGAATGACCAAAGAGAATGACGGAACTGTCCGTCAGATGCGATTGCTGTTGATCGCCAGCAGCATCTCCTCCTCCAGGGCCGCGCGGCGCTTGCGCAGGTCGCCGGTCTCGGCGAGATCGTCAGGCTCGGTAGACGCCCCCAGGCCGAGGAGGCTTTCGACCACATGGCCATAGCGGTGGATGAGCTCCTCGAAGCCGGAGTTCGTCTGGCTGAGCGCCTCGATGGTCTCGGCATGCTCGGGATAGCGGGCTTTGGCGTGATGGATCATGGCGTGCCTCCTCGGCGCTCGTGCAGACTGCCCTGGCGGGGGCCGGGACATCCTCGGCGCCATCTCCGCCTACTGTCATGAAGGCGAAGCCGCGTGACAAGTCCTAACCCCGGGATCGGCAGCGTGCTGGGCTTCTACGAGAACGGCGATCCGGCCCGGCTTCTCGTCTGAGGGGTTTCTCCACTCCGGGCTCTGGGGTATCTAGGCGCCCATGAAGAGAGCGACTCCCTGGCCCACACTCCGACTCCTCGCCGGTGCGGCGATGGCCCTCGCCTGCCTCGCGACGGCCGTCCGCGCCCAGGAGAAGCCCGGCGACGCCGACCTCTGCTACAAATCGGTCAGCACCGCCGAAGTCACCATCCAGGACGTCGTCGCCGCCTGCTCCCGGGTCAT
>DATHQQ010000299.1:0-2401 GCA_035482595.1 Verrucomicrobiia bacterium | reverse complement strand
CCCTCCCCCGTCAAAGCGCGGGCCTGACGGCCCGCAGGGGGAGGGGGAAGAAAGCAGCAGCATGCCTAGCGCTTTGGCGGGAATGACGAAGGAAGAAAAGGGGGGCTGAACCCATCGAATATCCTTCTATCCCTCCCGCCGCCGCAACCGCTCGCGATGGATCACATAGAGACCGCTGGCGGCGATCACGGCGCCGCCCGCCAAGGTCCAGCCATCGGGGAAATTGCCGAAGAGGACGAGGCCCAGAGTCGTCGACCAGATGAGCTGGAGATAGCTCAAGGGGGCCAAGGTGGAGGCCGGCGCCCTGGCATAGGCGAGAATCAGGAGAAGATGGGCGAAGCTGCCGAGCAGGCCGATGAAGACGAGGCCGATCCAGCCGGCGAGATCCGGCGCCTTCCAGACGAAGGGCACGGCCGCGCTCAGCAGCACCAGCCCCACCGAGGCCGACCAGATCAGGGTCGTGGTCCAATGATCCGTTCGGCTGAGGATCCGGGTGCAGAGCGCATAGCCGGCGAAGGCGGCGGCCGAGGCGAGCGGGATCAAGGCGGCGGGCTGGGCCATCGCCGGGCCGGGCCGGATGATGACGAGGGCGCCGACGAAGCCGATCCCCACCGCCGCCCAGCGCCGCGGCCCGACCTTCTCCCCGAGAAAGGGAACCGAGAGGGCGGTCAGCATCAGCGGGCCCACGAAGCCGACGGCGGTCGCCTCGGCGAGCGGGATGAATTTCAGCGCCAGCCAGAACAGCACCGTCGAAAGCAGCAGGAAGACCGAGCGCCAGAGCTGCAACCCCAGCCGGCTGCTGCGCAGGATCGCGACACCGCGCCCGCGCAGCAGAAGGAAGGGAAGGGTGAGGGCGTGGAAGAGATAGCGGCCCCAGGCGACCTCCACCAGCGGCAGGCTCTGGGTCAGATATTTCGCCGTCGCATCCATCACGGTGAAGAGGAAGCCGGCGGCGATGATCAGCAGGATGCCCGCGAGGACCTGCCGGGAGGGCGGGGAGGGGGTCATGGAATCGGCCTCCCCGGACTATGCCGGCTTTATGCCCGGGGTGAAATAACAGATGGAAGATGGAGGCCGCGCCATCGATCCACAGTTTTTTGCGGGGCCGCGCGCGGGCCTACTGGACAAACGGCGATGATGGGACTAATTGCGATGACGGCCGATGCGGCGGTTGCTCGTCAAGAAGAAGCCGCGATGAGTGGAGAGTCCGAAGGAGCTCCCTGACCGATATGTTTGCGCGCTTGGCTCCGGAAGACTCCGAGCCTCCCAGTAGACCCGCCCAGGGACCCGTCGGGTCCGGCTTCAGGCTCCGCTTTCCTTTGCTGCTTCTGCGTCCGCCGGCTTTGCCGGCCTTTTTTGTCGGCGCCTCCATGAACCGCGATGGGGCGCCGGAACCCTTGCCCTCGACCGGTCTTTCCCCACGGAGGCAAACATGCTCCGCATCGGAATGACCTATGACCTGCGCGAGGAATATCGCGCCGCCGGCTATGGCGAGGAGGAGACGGCGGAGTTCGACAGCCCCGAGACCATCGACGCCCTCGATCGCGCGCTCGCCGCCAATGGCGTGGAACCGCTGCGCATCGGGCATATCCGCAGCCTCGCCCAGCGCCTTGCGGCGGGGGAGCGCTGGGATTTCGTCTTCAACATCTGCGAGGGGCTCGCGGGCGCGGGTCGCGAAGCCCAGGTGCCCGCGCTGCTCGAGGCCTATGGCATTCCCTGCAGCTTTTCCGACAGCCTGGTCATGGCCCTCTGCCTGCACAAGGGGCTGACCAAGCATGTGCTGCGCGACAAGGGGATTCCCACCGCCCCCTTCGCCGTGATCGAGACCATGGCCGATCTCGACGGCTTCACTCTGCCCTTCCCCGTCTTCGCCAAGCCCGTGGCCGAGGGCACCGGCAAGGGCGTCTCGTCGGCGAGCCGGGCGGAGAATCCGGCGGCGCTCCGGCGCAGCTGTCGCAATCTCATGAGCCGCTTCCGCCAGCCCGTGCTGGTGGAGACCTTCCTGCCGGGGCGCGAATTCACCGCGGGCGTGATCGGCACCGGCCGCCATGCCGAATCCATCGCGGTGCTCGAGGTTCTCCTGACGGGCCGCGCCGAGGCGGATGGCTATGGTTATGTGAACAAGGAGGAATGTGAGAGCCGCATCCTCTATCGCCTGGCCTCGGATGTGGAGGCCCAGGCCGCCGCCTCGGTGGCGCTGGCCGCCTGGCGGGCGCTGGGCTGCCGAGATGCCGGCCGGGTCGATCTGCGCTCCGACGCCGCCGGCCGGCCGCAGTTCATGGAGGTCAATCCTCTGGCCGGGCTCCACCCTACCCATTCGGATCTGCCGATCCTCGCCGCCCAGGCGGGCATCCCCTATGAAAAGCTGATCGGCCGCATCCTGCGCCAGGGTCTGCAGCGC
>DATHQQ010000298.1:0-8943 GCA_035482595.1 Verrucomicrobiia bacterium | reverse complement strand
TGGAACGGAAATTCGCCCAGGCCCTGTCCGAGATGAATTATGACAATCCGAGCCACCGCGCGGTGCTCGAGGCCGAAGGGCTCCGCCGCTGGGTCGCCCCTCAACTCGACGGCTACACGTCATTGCGGGAGGCGTCTCGGCGGCAGGGGTTTCTCAGGCGCAATTGAAGATCGTCGCCAGCCGACGCCGATGCGCGCTTTCCCGGTCGAATGCCAGGCGAACCGCACGGAAGGCATCGGCGAGCGGAAAAATGTTCGGGGTGACGAGCAGATCGGCGTCCTCGGCCCCCACGGGATGCCAGTAAACCCCCTCCGCCGTTATGGTGATTTCGGGCAACAGATCCACGCGGGCGAGCGCGACTCCCTCCGTGGCAAAGCCGCGTAGCGCAACACGGCGGATCACGCGGTCGTCCTCGGCGATTTTCTGCCCATCGAGAAAGCGGCGGAACTCCTCGGCTTCCTCGTCGCTGGAGACGGTCGCCGCGAGCCGCACCCGAAATCCTTCCGTGCGGGCGCGCTCGATGCCCCGCCAAGCCTTTGCCCAGGTACCCTTGCCCCGGTGGCGGTCGTGGCGCTCGGGGGTCGGGCTGTCGAGGCTGATCTGCAGCGTCAGCCGGCCTCTCGGGAGCGAGCGAAGCGCCTCGAGCCGCCGCCCCGCCAGCAGCATGCCATTGGTGAGCACCGTCGTCGGGGCGGCAGTGGCACAGGCACCGAGGATCCCGCCGATCTCCGGGAGCAGAAAGGGCTCTCCGCCCGTCACGAAGATTTCGGTGACGCCGGCCCCGGCGGCTTCACGGGCGATTTGCTGGACGCGCTCGAGGCCGAGCGCCCGCCGCGGGGCTTCGGGGGAGGAGCGCACACAGCAATAGTCGCAACGCAAATTGCAGTCGAAGTTCGTGTAGAGCCACAGGCGCGAGCCGATGGGTCGGCCGGCGTCGGCATTCGCAGGCGCCTCTCCGTACCGAAACACCCAGCGGGTCCGATTCCCCTCGGCGGTGGTTTCGATCAGGGCGTTATGCGTGAAGCGGCACCAGGCTTCCAGCTCCGCCCCGATACCGGCTTCGCTGCTGGTGACGGCCAGAAGATCGCCCGGCCGGCTGTTGCGCAACGCAGCGATCAGTTCCGGCAGCAGGCCGGAGGAAAACCTCCGGGTGCCGGCATCAAGCTCGATGCGCGCCTTCGTCGTCATGCGCAACACTACAACGGCGAGGAGGCCAAATCCATCGGAGGACATGAGCCGGCGATGCAAGCTCCATTGTTCGATGGGCGAGCTATCCAGTCACAAGAATATTTGACTATCCCGAGGGCCGGCTCTGCCTATAGTGCCGGAGCCCAAGGCCTCTCTTGACCGAAGGGCGCCATTCGGGGACGAGCGCCCATGAGACCCAACCCTATCGCCGATGCCATAGAGTTCCTGACCGGATCGAGCCTGTTCTATGTCTTCATACTGCTGGTCGCCGCCAGCCTGATCATCGCAGGAATCAATCTCAGCCGGGATCCGGGGCAACGCAACATCAAGGACATATCAATCTTCGTGCTGCGGTTCTTCATCGGCTGCATGTGGTGGCAGCAGAGCTTGTGGAAGCTTCCGCCGACCTACACCGATCACGCCGATGGCTCGGGCGGCCTGCGCTATTGGGTCGACAGGATGGTCGATGGCGCCGCCTTCCAGCTCCAGAGCGATTTCGTGCACTATGTCGTGCAGCCCTATTTCCTGGCCTTCGCGCCGATCGTCTACGCCACCGAGGTGTTTATCGGCGCATCGCTCATGACCGGAACGGCGGTCCGTCTCAGCGGGCTGCTCGGCGCTGCCATGGCCATGAACTTGTGGCTCGGCCTCTATCACAGCCGAGGCGAATGGCCATGGACCTATTTTTTCCTCATCGTCATTCAGTTGATGTTCGCCCTTCAAAGGGCAGGACGAAGCCTGGGCGGGGATGCTCTCATCGCCCGCTCCTTGGAGAAGGCGACGGAGAAAAATGATCTGCGGTCCCGGATACTGGCGCTGATCACCTGACCGTCCGTTTCGCCTCCATCGCCGCCGCTTTGCGGAGGTCCTTCGCCAGGCGCAGAAAGGTCCATGTGATCCGCACCACGGCTTTCAGGCTGCCCGAGAGATTGCCCGAGACTTTCGAGCGACCGCCTCGACGGGTTCGATGATCGACGGGCAGCTCCAGGATTCGAAGGCCCGCCCTCGCCGCGCGCATCTGCATCTCGAGGTTCCAGCCATAGGTCGTCTCCGCCATGCCGAGGCGCATCAGCGCGTCGCGGCGGATGGCGCGGAAGGGGCACATGTCGCTGAACCGCACGCCGTAGAGCAGGCGCAGGAGCCGGCCCGCGACCCAGCCGGCAAGGAGTTGCGGCAGATTCATGCTGCCCGGCTCGCGCCGGCCCCGGATCCGTGACCCGATCACGAAGTCCTGCTTGCCGGCGAGAATGGGCTCGACCAAGTCGGGTATGAATTCGGGGCAGTCGCTCCCGTCGCCATCCAGGAACACGATGACGTCGCAATCGGCAGCGACCGCCGCAATGCCCGCCTTGCAAGCTCTGCCATATCCGCGCCGCGGCTCGGCGATGACCCGCGCACCGGCGGTTCGAGCGCGTTCGGCGGTGCCGTCCGTGCTCCCATTGTCCACGACCAGCACCTCGTCGACGGCGCCGCGCGGAATGGCGCGGACGACATCGCCGATCGGCTCTTCCTCATTCAGGGCGGGAATGACCACGGAAACCCGCATCCGTGTGCCCCGGAAGGCGCTTTGGCTGCCCTTGGGCGCTGCCCCTTCGCTCAAAGGCTCCATCGCAGGCCGCAATTCGCGCAGGCCTTCGGCGGTGTCGGAGAGAGCAGGGCCCGGCGGAAGTCCTGATAGCGCGGGCCATTCCAGATCTCCCGCAGGCTCTGCTGGGTGGCATCGCCCAGAGTGAAGCTGTCATACCCGCGCATGGAGAAGGGGGCGATGCAGCAAGGAATCGCCCGACCATGTGCCGTGAAATACATCAGGGTCCAGGGCCGACGGCAGAGCGACCAGGGCTTGCTTCCTTCCTTCTTTTTCAGGCTCGTCCCGGGCTCGGTCGCGCCGGAGGCATTGAAGGAAATGCCCAAATCCCTCGCAATCTCCTCCGCCTCCCGGATCGCGACCAGCTCCGATTCCTGCGTTTTATCGAAGAGACTGGAGCGGTCGCGCGCCAGGCCCTGGCCCTCCTCGAAATAGACCAGGCGCTGGAGGTAGACCTCGCCGATCCCCAGCTCATCGGCAAGGCGGACGAACGCCGGCAGCTGCCCGATCGTCTCCCTCAGGCCTGTGAGCCAAAGCGAAACCTTCGGTTCCTCCGCCCGCCGCTCGCGCTGCAGAGCGCGGAAGCGCCGCAAATTGCGCAGGATCTGGGCAAACGCATCGCGGCCACGAACCAGCGCGAACGCCTTGGGTTCCGCCGCGTCCAACGACACCCGGAGCTCGTCCAGCCCGGCATCGATGAGCTCGAGGCCGCGTTTGGAGCTGAGAAGGGTGCCATTGGTGTTGAAGAGGACATAGCAGCCGCGGCTCTTCAGATAGCGGATCATGCGCGGCAGATCTCGCACCATCATCGGCTCGCCGACGCCATGCAGGACGGCTCGAGCAATCCGGGGAAACTGGTCGACAATAGAGGTGAACAGGTCCCAGCTCATGTCCGCCGGCGGCTCGAGGGCCTCGAAGGTGCGCGGACAGGTCGTGCAGAGCAGGTTGCAGCGATTCGTCGTTTCCAAATACAGACACACGGGATCGTCCCCGGCTTCCGGGCCCAGGTGGTCGCCGGCTCGCTCGAAGTAGCGCCCCGGGTCCGGCGTCACAGTCGACATGGCTATTTCGCCTTGTCGTCCGTCATGAGCTCGCTCCCAAATCTGTCGTCGGTCGATTGAGCCGATGAACGCACAGGTGAATCAGCATCGCAATGAGGAACGGGCCGTATAACAGAGAGTTTACCACCAGATCGCGCGACGGCGGGGAAAGACCGAGCGTGGCGTAGAGGATGAAGCTGAACGCGGTCAAGATCAGCGCGGGCCAATAGGGGACAAGACAGAGAATAGGCAGGAGCCAGAGGAAATACCAAGCGTGATGAGGAGTCACGAGGGTGTAGAGCAGCAGCACCATCACCAGGGAACCCACCGCGAAGCCATACTCCCCTGGCCAGGGGCGGAGCAGGACCAGCAAGGCGCCGATGCATAGGATCGTGACCGCGATCGCCGTATAAGCCAGGACCGGCGGATCGGACCTCCCGCTCAGATAGTCGAACAGATTGAGGAAATAGAAGCCCGAGCCGCCGACGAAGCGTTCCTCCGCAACATAGTCGGGAAGGAAGCCCAAGACGCGCCAGCCGACGGAAAGATAGGGCAGGTAGAGGAGGACGATCATGGCGGCAAATCCCGCCGGCAGTCGCCAGTCCCATTTGCGGTAGAGACTGGGTACCAGCAGCACGGGAAAGAACTTGATCAATGTCCCCCCCGCCAACGCGATCCCGGTTGCCAGCCGCATTCCCCGCTGCCGGAAGAGAAAGGCGAGCGCCAGCAGAAAGCAGAGAGCGGCATCGATATGTCCGCTTCCTGCGATCTCCCACACCGTCAGAGGATGCCAAGCATAGACCAGAACCCGTTCCGGGGGCGCACCGCCGCGGCGGAGCAGGAGAAGAATCAAGAGGATCGTTCCGCCGTCGAAGGCGAGCATGGCCAGCTTCATCGCCGTCACCTGCTCGCTGATGCGCGTGACGACGAAAAAGATCAATTGCGCGGCGGGCGGATAGATCGTGCGGGCGTAGCCGGCCCGGTTGATATGGGGATAGACCGCCTCGTCGCGCAGGGGGGCGAGCGCGGGGTCCGAGGGAATGTAGCGGTAGGGATTGATGCCGGCGCCCTGCACCCGGCCGTCCCAGACATAGCGGTAGATATCCGTGGACAGAGAGGGCGGTTGGAGAAGGGGGCCCAGGCGAAGCAGCACGGCGACCAGCAGGATGAAGGGAACCAGCCGGCCCCCCCAACCGGACCGCCCGATACAGCAGACAGCGGCGAGGTAGAGCGCACCTTCGAGCAGCAGGATCAGGATCAGGTCGTCTGTATTCTGCCGGCTCTGGAAATAAAGCCCGACCAGAGTGAGAAGGACAAGCCAGCCGCCCACGGCGTAGAGAAGCGCTTTGCGACGTTCGATCCTCAATGCCGCGCAGTGCCCCCGGGACTTTCGGTCAACAAGATCCGCATTGTCGCATTCCGTGCGGCAAGCTCGCGAAGGAACTTGGCCGTCTCGGGTGCCGCAAGGCGCGAGGAGCCGGAGCTTCCTCTGGGCGAATGGGATAGCACGAGCTCACCATAGAGTCGCGACATCGTCGCGGCGTCATCGACGTCATACCAGGGCGCAAGCCGTGCGATCTCCAGCCCGATCTCGCTCGCACGCTCGGTCGATTGCTCGAATACCCGGGAGGTGCTCCAGTCGATGCGGTGGAACATATGCCCATGGGCTTGCTTGAGCCCGATCAGATAGTAGCCACCGTCATCGGCCTCTCCCAGAACGACCCGGTCGCCGTTCCGGCGCAGCAAGGCCGCGGCCTCGGCGAGGCGAGCCTGGGGCAGGGTGGGGCTATCGGCGTTGATCAGGCTCACGGAGGCAAAGCCTGCGGACAGCAGATCTCGGGCCGCATGCAGGAGACGCTCGCCGAGATCGGCCCCGCGCTGCGGCAGCAAATGGAAACCAGGCGGGAGAAGGTCGTCGAAGGCAGCGGCATCATCGGGCGGGGTGAAAGCGATGACGCCCACGCCCCGCTGAGTCTGGGCGACCTCTGCGACATTTGCCGCCATGTCGCGGATGAAGCACCGGCTGAGCTCCGCGGCCTCCTCGGCGCTCAGCGGCGGGATCAGGCGTGTCTTCACCCTCCCGACCCGCGGCGCCTTCGCCATCAAGACGAAGGCGGTCGGGCGGTCGCCCACCACCCACTGCCGCCGGGAATCAATAAGCTTGCTCATCAGCGTCTTCGACCCGGTTGCACCGGCCAGCCGTGACGCAGACCCCGCAACGCGGACACCAAATGTAAGCCGCGGCGTTGGCCTGCTCCTGACTTCGACTATTCCCCCGCTCCCCGAAGTCCCCCGCTTCCCGAAGCTCATCGTCCAATTGCATGCCGCTTGCGACGGGGTCAAGTCAACTCGGCGCGAGGTCGCCATCCCCCCGTCGCTATGGGCCAGCGGAGGCAATAGGATGCGCTGAAATGCAGCGGGACGGAATAGGATGACAGAGCCGAGGAAGGACGACAGGGGAGAACCGCCGCCGCTCCTCCGCCACAAGAGCTATCGGGCGCCGTCGGTCTTCACGCCGGAGGCGCTTCTCAGGGAGGCCCGCCGGCAGAAGGAGATCGGCCCCGGCACGGTCCCGGACATCTGCGTCCTCGATCCCGACGGCGATATCCTGCGTCATCTCCTGACCACGGGCCGCGCTCGCCGTTTCCCGCAATGGGCCTGCTATCACACCAATCTTCATGGCTTCGAGCAGAAGGGGCTGAGCTTCGGAATCATCGATTGCGCGGTCGGTGCCGCCTTCGCCGTGTTGGTGGCCGAGGAGCTCTTTGCCTCCGGCTGTAAGCTGCTCATCAGCGTAACCTCGGCGGGCCAGATTGTTCCGGTGCGCGAGCCGCCATATTTCATCATCATCGACCGGGCGCTTCGGGACGAAGGAACCAGCTATCACTATCTTCCGCCTTCCGACTATAGCTTGGCCGATGAGGACCTGGTTCGGCTCGCTGGAACCTCTCTCGCCGCTGCCGGCATGCCGGTCCAAGTCGGGGCCGCCTGGACGACGGATGCGCCGTTCCGCGAAACCGCCGATGCGATCGGGGCGGCGCAGGCCGCCGGGATCCTGGCGGTCGAGATGGAGGCGGCGGCGCTCTATGCCTTCGCGGCCGCGCGCAAACGAGCGGTCCTCTGCTTTGCGCATATCACGAACCAGATGGGCCGCGTCGACGGCGACTTCGAAAAAGGCGCCGCCGACGGCGCCGAAGAGTCCTTACGAGTGATCACGCTGGTCGGCCAAGCATGGCACGAAGGGAACTCTCGGCAGCAAGAGCAGCCGAAATCCTGATGGCATCGACGCCCGCGATGAGCCGGCCAGCGGACCTGGCACAGCCTATTGGGCGGCGGCTTCGATATTGGCCTTGTCGTACAAGGAGAATGGCCCCATCACCACACGCAGCCCGTGAGGGCGGTTCGGGTCCTTGGCGATCGTATATGTGCCCATCCGCCCCGCGACGAACTGTTGGCCTTCCTCCGCCTTGATGGCGCCGGTCGCCAGCAGATAGGCCGTGTAGTAGGCGAGGTAGCCGAGATCGGCGAAGCTCCACAGGGCGAATTGCGGGGCGCATCCGGCCAGCGTATAGGCGCGCATCTCGCTCGGAAGGCCGAGGCCGCTGACCTTCACCTTGTCGCAAAGCTTCCTGTCCCGCACGGCCTTGGCTGCGGCGGCGATGGGAATCGAGGCGGGGCATGGTTCAGGTGCTGGACACTGTCTGGGCCATGACGAATTTCAGAAAGGCAAGACGGCGGCGACCTGCCGTCGTAAGCTTCGACGGCAACCGCGACGGAATTTTTCGGGGAATCCCAGAGGACATATCCAATGCCCGGCATGACAGCTCTGGTCTGCACAAAACCCGGCGGGCTCGCCATCGCGCAGCGGCCGGCGCCCCGCCGCGGGCCGGAGGAGGTGCTGCTGCAGATCCGGCGCGTCGGCACCTGCGGCACCGACTACCATATCTTCGAGGGGCTGCACCCCTTCATCGACTATCCCCGGGTGATGGGACATGAGCTCTCCGGTGTCGTAGCCGAGGCGCCGGCGTCGAGCGGCTTGCGCAAGGACCAGGTGGTGACCGTCAATCCCTACATTTCCTGCGGCCGCTGCATCGCCTGCCGCAAGGGCAAGCCGAATTGCTGCATGGCCATCTCGGTTCTCGGCGTCCATCGCGACGGCGGCATGTGCGAATGGCTGAGCCTGCCGGAGCGCAATCTGCTTCCCGCCGAGGGACTGTCGCTCGACGCGGCGGCGGCGGTGGAGTTTCTCGCCATCGGTGCCCATGCGATCCGCCGCGCCGGTCTGGGCGAGGGCGCGCGCGTGCTGGTGATCGGCGCCGGCCCCATCGGCCTGGGGGCGGCCATCTTCGCCCGGATCGCAGGCGCCAGCGTCACGATGATGGATCGCGATCCCGGCCGGATCGCGCTCGCGCGGTCCAGCATCGGGATCGAGGATCTCCTCCTCGCCGGCGAGGATGCCGTCGCGCAGGTCGCGGCCGCCACGGCGGGCGAGGGCTTCGAGTTCGTCATCGATGCCACCGGCAACCGCGCCTCGATGGAAAAGGGCTTCGGTTTCGTCGCCCATGGCGGCAGCTATGTGCTGGTGAGCGTGGTCAAGGATTCCATCACCTTCTCCGATGCGGAATTCCACAAGCGCGAGATGACCCTGCTGGGCAGCCGCAACGCCACCGATGCGGATTTCAATCGGGTGATCGCGGCAATCAGGGCGAAGCAGGTGCCGGTCGAGAAGCTCATCACCCATCGCACCACTTTGGCGGGCGCGCTCGACGATCTGCCGCGCTGGGCCCACGAGAAGAGCGGCCTCGTCAAGGCGCTGATCGACATCGCCTGAGATGGCACGGCGAATCCTGCAGTTCGGCACCAGCCGCTTTCTCCAGGCCCATGTCGATCTGTTCGTGCATGAGGCGCGGGCGGGGGGCCAGGACATCGGGCCGATCACGGTGGTGAAGACGACGGCCGATGCCGGGCGCGAGGGTCGGCTGGCGGCGCTCGCGCGGCCCGAGGGCTTCCCCGTCGTCATCCGCGGCCATGCCCAGGGCCGGATGGTGGATGAGACGATCCAGGTGACGAGCGTGGAACGGGCCCTCAGCGCCGGCCGGGATTGGGAAACGGTCGCCGATATCTTCGCGA
>DATHQQ010000297.1:0-6726 GCA_035482595.1 Verrucomicrobiia bacterium | reverse complement strand
AGATCGGGCAAGGGCAGGTCCAGTGCCGGGACATCCGTCCCCAGCCAGGGAGCGAGAAGGCGCGCTTTTTCCTCTTCGCTCATCGGCATTGCGCTCTCGACGCCGGGTTCGGCGCCGACAGCGGCCATCACGGCCCGGTGCCGGGCCGTCGCGGCGGCGGCGCTCTCGCCGTCGATAAGCGGCAGCTCGATGGTGAAGGCGCTGTCGATCTGGCTGCGCCAGCGGGCCAGCAGATTGTCGAGCCCCATGCTGCCGGCGAGCGCCAGGGCCGCCAGGAAGACCATGAAGCCGATGATCGCCGGCAGGAAGAAGCCTGCGGCATCGCGGTCGAGGGGAAGGTCGCTCCGCAGCATGCCCAGGGGCCGGGCTCTCAGGGGCCGACCTCTCATGGGCCGAGCTCGGGCGCGTTGCCCTCGACGGCGGTTATTGGCGTCTCGGCGGAAGCTGTCCCGACCATGCGAAGCCTGTTCTCGACGATGCGCAGCTGAGGGTAACGGAACCGGGAGACCAGGGAATCGTTATGAGTCGCGATCACCACTGTCGTGCCGAGCTTGTTCAATTCCTCGAACAGATGCATGAGCCTCAGTCCGATGCGATCGTCGACATTGCCCGTCGGTTCGTCGGCGAGGAGCAGGCGGGGCCGTGCGATGATCGCGCGCGCGATGGCAATGCGCTGCTGCTGCCCGCCGGAGAGCGTCGCCGGGCGGGCTTCCAGATGATCACCCAGCCCGACCCAGCCGAGGAGCTCGCGCGCGTTCTGCTGCACCTCGGCTTCCCGCGCGCCCGCGATGCGCAGCGGCAAGGCCACATTGTCGAGGGCGGAGAGATGGTCCAGGAGACGAAAATCCTGGAACACCACACCGATGCGCCGGCGCATCTCGGCGATGTCGCGCCGGGCCAAGCCCCTGACGTCGCGTCCGAAAAGGCTCACCAGCCCGCTCCAGGGCTTCAGCGCCAGATACATGACCCTGAGCAGCGAGGATTTGCCGGCCCCGCTCGGCCCGACCAGGAAATGGAAGGAACCCGGCGTCAGTGCGAAGCTGACCTCGTGCAGGATCTCAGGCCCCGCGCCGTAGCGCAGCAGCACCTTGTCGAAGACGACCAAGCGGCAATTTCCTTGCCCGAGTCGAAGAGGAGCGCGAGGATGGCACAGGCCCCCATTTCAAGCAAAGCGACCATGGGGAAAGAGAGTCCGGGAAAAGCGAGATTGGGTGATGGGCCGGGGGGTGACGGAGCGCCCGGTGAAGGGCTGCGCGCGCTGCTCGGCACGCTCTGGAAGAAAGAGTCGATGCGCCGCACCATCCAGGCCTTCGACCGGAGCGGCCGGCTCGCCCGCCCGTCCTACCGGCGCCTGGCGGCCGAAGCCTGGGCGCAGGTGGTCTATCGCCCGCAACCTCCGGAGCCGGAGCCTCTGCCCGAGGGCACGGGCCATGGCGTATTGGTGATTCCGGCCTTCCTCACGGCCGATGCGATCAGCGCGCCGCTGCGCGATTTCCTCTCGCGCTGCGGCTATCGCGCCTTCGGCTGGGAACTTGGCACCAATTGGGGACCGACACCCTACATCCTCGAGGCCCTGCGCCGGCGCCTCGATGCCTGCTGTGATCTCGCCGGCGGGCAGGTCAGCGTCATCGGCTTCAGCCTCGGCGGGCTGCTGGCGCGCGATCTTGCCCATGACCGCCCGCGGGACATCGATCACGTGGTCACCGTCGTCAGCCCCTTCCGCCTGCCGACCGCCACGCCCATGGAGCCGGTCCTGCGCGTTTGCGCGCCCTTCTACAGTGACCATTTCGAGACCGAGCGCCTGGCCCAGCCGCTCGCCATGTCCTCGACCGCGATCTACACCCGCGACGACGGGGTCGTGCCCTGGGAAAGCTGCTGCGCGGAGGAGCCGCTTGGCGCCAGCTTCGAGATGCAGGGCACCCATACGACGCTCTGGCGGAATCCGGAGGTCATGCGGCTGATCGCGCGGCGCCTTCTGCCGGCGCGCTGAGGCGGAGGCCGGTTGCCCGGCTGCGCTTGCACGGCTGGGGGGCCGGACCTATAAGGCTCGCGAAGCTTTCAGTCCGACTGCCTGCATGATCATCAGCTGCCAAGCCTGCTCCACGCGCTATCTGATCGAACCGGCCGCCCTGGGGCCCAGGGGCCGCCTGGTGCGCTGTGCCAAATGCGGACATAGCTGGCAGCAGAAGCCGCCGGCCGACATGCCCCATCAGATCGATGCCGATGCGCCGCCGCCCGGCATGGTGAACCTGCCCCATATCGCGCCGGCGCCCCGGCGCTGGAGCCGGGGGCTCGCCACGCCGGTGCTGGTCATCCTGCTGCTGCTGGCCGCGCTCGGCGGCGGCTATTTCTTCCGCAACCGCATCGTCGCCCATTGGCCGCAATCGGCGCAGATCTATGAGGCGATCGGCCTGCCGATCGTCCGCCCCGAGGAGCGGCTGGAGCTGGCGAACATCAGCTCGATGATGGAGCCGGGGGGTCCGGACCATGTGCTCCAGATCCAGGGCGAGATCTTCAATCCCACCAATGCGGAGGTGAAGCTGCCGCGCCTGCAGGCCTCGCTGCGCGACGACAGCGGCAAGCGGCTGTTCGACTGGGTCTTCGACGCCGGTCCGCAAACGATCCGGCCCGGCGAGGTCGTTCCCTTCAAGACCGAGACCCGCAACCCGCCCGACCAGGCGACGAAGATCGGCGTCGATTTCGCGGTGGATCGTTAGCCGGTCGAGCCTCGCTCTACTTCCCTGCCCCCGCTCTTTCTATTCCCTCGCCCCCGGAACGGGGGAGAGGGTCAGGGTGAGGGGGTGCTGGTTAGCAGGCGCGATTGATCCGACGACATGCGCGATCGATAGACCCCCTCACCCCGGCCCTCTCCCCCGTTCCGGGGGCGAGGGGGAATAAGGAGGGCTCGCGTCTAACTCCGCCGCATCAGCGCCGTGTAGAGGCCGAGGGCGATCAGGGTCGAGCCCGCCAGGCGGCTTGGCCAGCGCCGGCGCGCCTGGGCGGCGAAGAGGCGGGCGAGCCTGGCGCCGGCCAGCGCCACGAGCATGTCGCAGGGAAGGGCGGTCAGCGTCACGATCAGCCCCAGGAGCAGGAGCTGCGGGGCCGCCGGGCCGGCCGCGGGCTCGACGAATTGCGGCAGGAAGGCGAGGAAGAAGAGCGCGGTCTTGGGATTGAGCATCTCCACCAGCGCCGCATCGAAGAGGATGCGCGCGAGCGATCGGCGCGCCACGCCATTTGCCGGCAGGCTGGCCCCCGGGGCCCGCAGGGTCTTGATCCCGAGATAGATGAGATAGGCGGCACCCGCCAAGCGGATCGCGTCATAGAGGGTGGGCGCGTAGCTCAGCAAGGCGGCCAGCCCGGCCACGGCGAGCGCAACATGAAAGAGGCTCCCCAACGCCAGGCCCAAGGCCGAGACGAGTCCCCCGGCCGCGCCCTGCGCCAGGCTGCGCGAGAGGACATAGAGATTGGAAGGGCCGGGTGCTGCGTTCATGGCCAGCGCCGCCAGGGTGAAGATCGCCAGATGCGCCGCGCTCGGCATCTAGCTGCCGGCCTTCGCCGTGCGGGTCAGCACCTCGTCCAGCACCGCGCCCTCGCCATAGGGCGAGAGATGCGCCGGAAAGGGAGTGCCGGGCGTCAGTCGCGGATCGGGGATCGGCGTGCCGATGATTTCACGCAGCGGCACCACCCCGGCCCAGACAGGAAGATCGTAATCCGGCTCGTCATCCACCGGCGGGCCGCTGCGGACCTTCGCCGAAGCCTCCTCGATGGTCATGCCGAGCAGGGTCGTCGCCTTCAGCTCTTGCGCCTCGATGGGCCGGACCTCCGCATTGCGTCCGGGATAGAGCCGCTCGACATAGGCGTTGAGGGCGGCCTCCTTCTCCACCGGATCCTCGATGCGCCCGGCCTGGCCGAAGGCCATCACCGACCGGTAGTTGATCGAATGATGGAAGCCGCTGCGCGCCAGCACCAGCCCGTCCAGCAGGGTCACGGTCAGGCAGACCGGCAGCCCCGCAGTCTGGGCCCGCAGCATGCGGCTCGCCGAGGAGCCGTGCCAGTAGACGCGGTCGCCATGGCGCCAATAGCCCGTCGGCGTCACATAGGGCTGGCCCTCGATGACATAGCCGATATGGCAAAGGAAATGGGCGTCCAGGATCGCATAGACCTGGGCCCGCTCGGCCGAGCCGCGCTTGGGCAGGCGCTTGACCTTGGAGCGGGGGGTGACGGGATAACGCGACGACATCTCGCTCGAGGGCAGGTTCATGGCTCTCCGCTTCCAGGTCTTGCTTGTGGAATGCCATCTCTGGCGCTAAACCGGTCCCAGCAAAAGAACCATTCACGCATATTCACGGGGGCCACTTTGGGACGATCGGCTTCCATCCTGCTGCCCGTCGCCTTGGAGACCAAAAGCGAGGTCCGGCTGCATCGCCAGGTCTATCGCGAGCTGGCGCGGCTGATCCTGGCCGGACGGCTGGCGCCCGGCAGCCGCCTGCCGTCGAGCCGCGATCTCGCCCGCGAGCTGGGGGTGGCGCGCAACACCATCCTCTCGGCGCTCGATCAGCTGGCGAGCGAAGGCTATGTCGAGGGCCGGCGCGGCTCCGGCACCTATGTCGCGGCCGATCTCCCCGACAAGACGCCGCTGACGACGGAGGAGGCGCTGCCGCGCGGCAGGGGCGTCTTGCCCGCCGCACCGATTCTGGCGGCGCGGGCCGCAGCATTGGTGCAGCAGCATCTCGCCCCGCCGCGGCGCTCGGGGCTGCTGGCCCCCGGCCTCGCCGATGTCGGCGAATTTCCCTTCGAGCTCTGGGCCCGGCTCCTGGCGCGGAGCTGGCGGCGGCCGACCCGGGCGCTGGCGACCGGCGGCTCGCCGGGCGGGCTCCTGGCGCTGCGCCAGGCGATCGCCGATTACCTGCGCCTGCTGCGCGGCGTGCGCTGCGAGGCGGAGCAGGTGATCATCGTCTCGGGCACCCGTCAGGGGCTCGACCTGACGGCTCGCCTGCTGCTGGAGCCGGGCGAGGCGGCCTGGCTGGAGAATCCCGGCTTCCCGGGCCTGCGCGGGCCGTTGATCGCCGCCGGTGCCAGACTGGTGCCGGTGCCCGTCGATGGGGAGGGTCTCGATCTGGCGAAAGCGGGTCGGGCGCCGCCGCGGCTGGTCTGCGTCACGCCCTCGCATCAGTTTCCCCTGGGCATGACCATGAGCCTGGCGCGAAGGCTTGCCTTGCTCGAGCGCGCGCGAGCCGACAATGCCTGGATCTTCGAAGATGACTACGACAGCGAATGGCGCTATCGCGGCCGGCCGCTGGCCGCCCTTCAGGGCCTCGATGGCGACGGCAGGGTCATCTATGCCGGCTCCTTCTCCAAGGTCCTCTTCGGATCGCTGCGCATCGGCTATCTGGTCGTGCCGGCGCGGGTGCTGGAGCCCTTCCTCGCCGCCCGTGCCACGCTGGACGATCAGCCGAGCCTGATCGCCCAGCCGGCGCTGGCGGCCTTTCTCATCGAAGGCCATTTCGCGGGATATCTCCGCCGCCAGCGGCGCATCTATCGCGCCCGGCAGGAACGGGCATTGGCGGCTGCCGAGCAACACCTCGCCGGATTGCTCGACGTGCCGCCCGATCCCGGCGGCCTGCATCTCATCGGCTATCTGGCGCCGGATCTCGCCCGGCGCATGGACGACCGGGAGGCGAGCCGCCGTGCCGCCGCCCGCGGCATCGCCGTGCCGCCGCTCTCCGACTATTGGATCGGCCGCCCGCGGCGCCAGGGGTTGATGCTGGGTTATGCCACTTTGCCGGAAGCGGCCATCGAGCCCGCCATGGCCCGCCTCGCCGCGGCGCTGCGCTGAAACGCAGTCGGGCAAGCGCGGCGCTTCCCCAAAACATTCCCTCCCCCCTTGCGGGGGAGGGTAAGGGTGGGGGGTCGGATCCGCGTCCGCGGATCACTATGAGTCTGCGTGGCATCATCTGCATTGTTGAAAATGCGGCCACCCCCACCCCATCCCTCCCCCCTCAACTCGCGGGCCTGACGGCCCGCAGGGGGAGGGGGAAGAAAGTGATGCGGCCCATCAATGCATGGGGTTCAGGCGTAATCCACCGGCAGGACCGTCGTCGACTTCAGCACCTCCATGGCGAAGGACGAACTGACGTCGTAGATCTCGATGCCGGCGATGAGGCGGCGGTAGACGCGGTCATAGGCGGCGATATCGGGCACGACGATGCGCAGCATGTAGTCGATCTGGCCGCTCATGCGATAGACCTCGACGATCTCGGGAATGCCCACCACCGCCTTGGAAAAAGCCTCGAGCCATTTGGCGCTGTGCTGATTGGTCCGGATGGCGGCGAAGACGGTGACGCCGAGATTCATCTTGTGCGCATCCAGCAGCACCACCCGGCCGCGGATATAGCCCTCCGCCTCGAGCTTCTGAACCCGCCGCCAGCAGGGCGAGGCGGAGAGCCCGACCTTCTCCGCCAGCTCGGCAACGGGAATGGCGGCGTCCTGTTGCAGCAGGACGAGAATCCGACGGTCGAACTTATCCAGAGTCACGGGAATGGAATTCCTCTCCTGATCGATCTCTTGGAATTTCATTCCAATAAATCCCATTTTGACGCCAAATCTGCAATAGGATGCCTTGGCTCCTCGCTTACGCTGGTTGCGTCACGAGTCGCGGGGAATCATGTCGCTCAATCTCTTCACCGATCATCCGGCCTCCGTGGGGGAGACCTATGGCGAGCATCT